>NZ_CBABQS010000060.1:0-30289 GCF_964672035.1 Arcicella sp. | reverse complement strand
CTCATTCATTATCCACAGCACTTTTTATATGCGGCTGATTTTCAAGAAGATGAATTATTGGTAACCCATAAAATTATGGAAATTGCCGAGCCTTTCGGGGCAAAATGCAATGTTGTCCATATTCACGATTATTTTGAAATGAACGTGGGGCATCGCATTGAGCAGACGACTCATCAATTGAGGGAAGAGTTTGACCGAGAAGTCCTGTCAGTAAAAAACCTCAATCGTGCCGATGTTGTTGAAGGCTTAAAAACCTACATTCATACGCATCAACCAGATGTTTTGGCTTTGGCAATTCATGATAAATCTATTTTTAGTCAAATTTTTGATACAAGTGTTTCTAATTATTTTGTTCAAAAATCTAATTTGCCGATTTTGACATTTAGGAAATAATTGGATTGGATTTTTAAATCAGTATGGTGCTTTCAACTTAAGGAATTTATCCGCTTAACGCTGGCATTATCTAAATTTTGGAACAATTCAAAAACTTTAAATTGACAGCATTGGTATTTTATACGCCCTTACGTTATTAAATCAAAATAAAAAATGAAAGCGGTAAAGGATTATATTCCCTTACCGCTTTGCTTTTTAATTGATAAAGTCTTACTTAAATGGTCTTTGAAAACAGATTTTTTGCATTTTTTTGGTGCAACATTCTTTTGTCAAAAGCCATACAAATGTTTCTGATAAACGCTTGTCCTTCTTCTTTTACACGTAATGAGTTATTATCAAATTCAATTAATCCATCTTTCTCAAAATCTGCTAATTTTTCAAATAGTTCAACTTTTTCTTCATAATTAAAGTCAGCATCAGCCCAAGTTGTGGAGAATTTACAGATAATATCCAAGATGTTTTGGCGTACTACTAAGTCTTCTTGGTTTAAAATATGCCCTTTAATCACGGGTAATTCTCTGTTTTTTAGCATTTGCATATAACTATCAATATCCTTTGTATTCTGAGCGAAGCCCGTCCAAGAATCACTAATTGCCGAAACGCCCAAGCCTAATACTAATTTGGTTTGCGTGGTTGTATAGCCCATAAAATTACGGTTTAGCGTTCCATCTTGCATGGCTTTATACAGCGAATCCGTTTTTAAAGCAAAATGATTCATCCCGATTTCGGTATAATTATTTTCTTCAAAAAGTCTTTTGTCAATTTCGTACATCGCCCTTTTCTCTGAAGCCACAGGCAGGTTTTCATCCTTAAAACCACGTTGTCCATTTCCTTTCAACCACGGCAAATGAGCGTAAGAATAAAAGGCAATGCGGTCGGGTTTTAATTGAATGGTTTTGAGGATTATATCTTCAATACTCGAAACTTTCTGAAATGGTAAGCCATAAACCAAATCATGCGAAACTGATTGATAGCCAATTTCACGACTCAACTCCGTAACGTGTCTTACGTTTTCAAAAGGTTGAACTCGATTAATCGCTTTTTGAACGATTGGGTCATAATCTTGAACCCCAAAACTTACTCGCCTAAATCCATAATCATACAAAGATTGCAAATGCTGACGAGAAGTATTGTTTGGGTGTCCTTCAAAACTAAATTCATGAATTAAACTGATTTTTGAATGTTTAACGATGCCATTAATTAGTAATTCCAACATTTCTGGACTAAAAAAACTGGGAGTTCCACCGCCTAAATGAATTTCACTGATACTTGGTTTTACCGAAAAATGACTCAAATACAGTTCCCATTCCTTCAAAACAGCCATAATATAAGGTTTTTCGACGGCATGATTTATGGTAATTCTTTTGTAACAGCCACAAAATGTACAAAGATTTTCGCAATAAGGTAAATGAATATAAAGGCTGATTCCAGTATCTCCATTGGTCAATTCAAAGGTGGTTTGAATGGCATCAATCCATTCTTTTTCGTTAAAAGTAGCATTATCCCAGAAAGGAACAGTGGGATAACTGGTGTATCGTGGGCCTGCAACGTTGTATTTATTGATAAGGGAATTCATAATTAATGTGAGTATAATTTACCCCAAAAGTAAATCAAAGCATAAGCGACAATTATGATATTTATCAGTTTTTAATATGACAAATCCTTATGAATTGCCTAATATTCATCATCTTTCTACTGGATATTATGTCGGAATTTTGATTCAGAAATTAACGCTAAATCAATATGAAAGCATTAGTATATCATAGTCCTGGTCAAAAATCTTGGGATGAAAAACCCAAGCCAATCCTTCAAAATTCAACGGATGTGATTGTTAAAATTCTTAAAACAGCCATTGGAATAAACGATTTGCATATTTTGAATAACAGTGTTCCCATTGTTTCGGCTGGTAGAATCATCGGACATGAAGGCGTGGGAATTATTGAGGAAGTAGGGGAGTCGGTTACGAGTTTTAAAACGGGCGATATTGTTTTGATTTCATCCATTACTTCCTGCGGCAAATGTGAAAACTGTCGAAAACAAATGTATTCTCATTGTGAACAAGGCGGTTGGCTTTTAGGAAATGCAATTGATGGAACGCAAGCGGAATTTGTAAGAATACCTTTTGCTGATTTTAGTTTATACCACATTCCTAATGATGCTGATTTAGAGGCATTTGTAATGTTAAGTAACGTAATTCCAACCGCTTATGAATGTGGAATTATACAGGGACAAGTAAAAACGAGCAATTCTTTGGCTATTATTGGTGCGGGTCCAATCGGAATGGCTGCGCTTTTAACCGCTCAATTTTATGCACCTTCGCAAATTATCATGATTGATTTTGATGAAACTCGACTCCAAGAAGCCATCGGTTTAGGCGCTACCCATACGATTGATATTAGCCATGAATACGCCATTGAAAAAGTGATGAAATACACCAACGGAAAAGGCGTTGATACTGTCATAGAGGCAGTTGGCTCATCAAATACCTTTGAAATGGCAAGTGCGATTGTGGCGGTTGGTGGACACATTGCTAATATTGGAATTCACGGAAAAGGCGTGAACCTGCATTTAGAGCAATTATTTTCGAGAAATATTACGATTACCACTCGTATTGTGGATACGTATTCAATCCCAGAACTAATAAAAAATATCGTAACGAATAAACTTGATCCTTCTAAACTGATTTCACATTTATTCAAATTAAACCAAATTATGGAAGCCTACGAAACCATCGAAAATGCCAAACTTGAAAAGTTATTAAAAGTGGTTTTGACTTTATAGGACTTGCGGTAATCTATACGCTTTTATCTACGAATTAAATTAATTTTTTTTCAAAAAATAACCAAAATTTCAATCAATTTATTAACCTATAACTATTTTTATAATGGCAATTCTAATTTTTTTCTTAGCACATTGGTACCTATCCTTATTTTCTCAAACGTTTTTCCTACACCGTTATGCTGCTCACCAAATGTTCACGATGTCGAAAGGTTGGGAAAAATTCTTTTATTGGTTTACATTCATAACGCAAGGTTCCTCTTTTCTAAGTCCAAAGGCGTACGGAATTATGCACCGTTTGCACCATGCCTACGCTGATACTGAAAATGACCCACATTCTCCGCAATATTCAGAAAATTTATTTGACATGATGTGGAAAACAAAAATCAAATACAACGATATTTTAAATGACCGAGCGGGCATCGATCCGAAGTTTATCAAAGGTGTTCCTTATTATGCTTTTCTTGAAAATGTAGGTTCAAAATGGTTTGTGAGATTGGCTTGGGGTACCTTATACACGTTATTTTACCTAAAATTTGCCACAAGTCCATGGGAGTATTTGTTACTACCCATTCACTTTTTAATGGGTCCTGTTCACGGGGTAATTATCAATTGGTTTGCGCATAAATACGGATATATCAATTTTAAAGTAAATGATACGGCTAAAAATTTACTCCCCTTTGATTTTTTAATGATGGGAGAATCGTATCACAATAATCATCATAAATTGGGTGGACGAGCAAATTTTGGCATTAAATGGCATGAATTTGACCCAACTTATCCAATAATTTTGCTCTTAAATTCACTGCATATTATTAAGCTAAAACGCAATAATGATTTGAATTATATGTAAAAAAGGGATGTTACGCAAACGGTGTGTAACATCCTTTTTTTTGCGATTTGAGGATTTATTCCGAATAAAATCTATAATATTATTGAAATAAAACACTAATTTCGTTTCTGCGCTTTATCTTCGTACTACCAGTTTTCAATCATATTAAATGCAAAAATCAAAACTCTTTTTCCCCATTTTAATCCTTTTTATTTTGGCTTTGGCGGGCGCTTTATATTGGTTCGAAAACCAAGAAGCCAGTCCCGAAGACCATCAATACATGGCCCTTCCTGATAGTTTAGTCCAACAATTAGCGTTAAAAGATTCTACCGAAAAAGCTAATTTCTTGAATGTCACAGCGCCAAAAATGTCGGTGTTTAATGCTTCCAATGTCTTTTTTGAACAGAAAAAAGATGCTTATACTTTCCAACTTTTGAAAGATTCTTTGGGCGTGAAATTAGTATTATTATTTGGCACTAAAACCGTAGCAGAAAGTCGAGATAAAAGTTTAGAAAATGCTTCAAAAGCCGAAACAAGCGACTTGAATTCGGATGGTTATCCCGAAATTTTGATTTATTCAAATACAAATCAAAAACTTACTTTTACGGGTTTCGAGGCACAGAATGGTTTGCATAAATTCTCACTTCCGCCACTCATGGGCCGACAATCATTCGGTTATGCAGGACAGGATACTTTATTTGTAGAAAATAACAACCTTGTGAGACGGTTTCAATTTAGAAATTCTCAATTTTCGACTTTCCCATCGGGTACTCGTACTTGTGAATATACCCTTGGACAGGATTTGAAATTTTTTATGGTTCGGACTTTAGATACGGAGTGATTAACTATCTGATGATCTCATCTGAATTGAGATACGTGAAATTTTCTTTTAAACGCAATCCTAAACTCTCACTATTTCACTCTGATATTAAAGTAGAAATATACAAGAAGATGAACCACAAAATTATAAAAGTAAACGCTTCAGATTTCAAAATACTTTCCGATTTATGTAAGTATATTTACCCGCAAACTTATACGTATCTTTGGCACGATGAAGGAGAATGGTATCTTGAAAAAATGTATAATCTTCAAAAAATTAAAGAAGAATTAGAGCATAAAAATACTGCATTTTACTTTCTATTGGTAGATGATACTCCACGTGGATATTTAAAGGTTAATTACTCCTTTCAAGCTGAAAATGAAAGTTTCGATATAGAACGCATTTATTTAGACCAGGCTTTTGCCAGAAAAGGATTTGGCAATGTTTTACTGAATTTTGGTATTGACATTGCTCGTGAAATGGGCAGAAAAACAGTTTATTTGAAAGTAATGGCTTCCAGCATGGGTAATATTGAATTTTATCAAAAGAATGGCTTTGAGACTGTTGATACTAATTATTTAGATTTTGAGACGATGAAAATAGAATATCGTTGGTTGAATACAATGAAGAAAATACTTTAAAAAATACCTCATAATGGAAAAATTGCGCTCACAAAATTGGTTTGGTAAAACAGGGAAAGACGGTTTTATTTATAGAGCTTGGATGAAAAATCAGGGAATTCCTGATGATATGTTTGATGGTCGCCCAGTCATAGGAATTTGTAATACTTGGTCGGAATTAACGCCCTGCAATGCTCATTTTAGAGATTTAGCCGAATCGGTAAAAAAAGGCGTTTATGAAGCGGGTGGCTATCCAGTAGAATTTCCTGTCATGTCTTTGGGTGAAACGTTAATAAAACCAACGGCCATGTTATATCGAAATTTAGCCAGTATGGACGTTGAAGAATCCATCAGAGCTAATCCTATTGATGGTGTTGTGCTTCTGTGCGGTTGTGATAAAACTACGCCTTCACTCGTTATGGGAGCTTGTTCGGTAGATATTCCAACGCTCGTAATTTCGGGTGGACCGATGCTGAAAGGACATTGGAGGGGAAAAGACATCGGAACTTCTGATGTTTGGCGTTTTGATGAAGCCTTTAAATTGGGTGAAATCAACGAACAACAACTTACCGAAGCTGAAGGTTGTATGGCTCGCACGCAAGGACATTGTGCCGTGATGGGAACTGCCTCAACAATGGCTACAATGGTGGAAGCATTGGGATTATCATTACCAAATAATGCGGCAATTCCTGCGGCGGATGTGCGTAGAAAGGTGATTTCGCAATTATCAGGGCGTAGAATTGTGGAAATGGTGAAAGAAGATTTGACACTTTCAAAAATCTTGACTCGTGAGGCTTTTGAGAATGCCATCATGGTAAATGCTGCCATCGGTGGTTCAACCAATTTTGTGATTCACCTTTTGGCAATTGCGGGTCGAATTGGCGTGGATTTGAACATGGAAGATTTTGATAAATTTTCTCAACATATTCCACTATTAGCTAATTTACAACCTTCGGGAAAATTCTTCATGGAAGATTTGTATTATGCTGGTGGTTTGCCTGCCGTAATCAAAGAAATGAAAAATGTCCTGCATAATAATGCGTTGACGGTGAATGGAAAGGGAATTGGCGCTAATTCTGAAAATGCGGAGGTTTTTGATAGAAATATTGTCGCTACGATGGAAACTCCTTTCAAAGAGAATTCTGGAATTGCGGTAGTCAGAGGAAATCTTGCCCCCAATGGTGCGGTAATTAAACCTTCGGCGGCAACGCCTGCTTTGATGACTCACCGTGGAAAAGCAGTAGTTTTTGAAACCATTGAAGATTATCATGCCAGAATCGAAGACCCAGACTTAGACATTGACGAAAATTCAATCATGGTGCTAAAAAACGTTGGGCCAAAAGGTTATCCGGGTATGGCAGAAGTTGGAAATATGGGAATTCCAACAAAATTATTGGAAAAAGGCGTTCATGATTTGGTAAGAATTTCGGATGGGAGAATGTCGGGAACGGGTTTTGGAACGGTTGTTCTGCACGTTTCACCCGAAGCGGCAGACGGCGGAAATTTAGCTTTAGTTCACAATGGCGATTATATCAGTTTGGATGTACCAAATCGTAGTTTGAATTTAGAAGTTTCGGATGAAGAATTGGCTGAAAGACGCAAAAACTGGAAACCAATTGACATGAATATTACTCGTGGATACGTCAGTATGTACATCAAACACGTTGAACAAGCCCATTTGGGAGCGGATATGGACTTTTTGAAAGGAAAATCTGGCAGTATTGTTACGAGGGATTCGCATTAGATTTTTTTAATAAGTGGGCTTTGAATTTATCGCTCATTTATTAAAGTTATTTCAAAAAAGGTAACGGGAAAAGAACCCTTGCTGTTGAGAACCAAAATGTTTATAACAATTGAAGTAAACAAATTTTAAGGCTATTTAAACTCACCATTATTTGTGATAAAATTAGCTCAAAATCAGGCAGTTTTCAACGAACAACATATTAAAATTATTCTTTTTTTTAATGATTTTTTTGTTAGATTTGTGAGATTTTTTTGAGTAAATAGTTGATAATTTCAGAATTTTATCAAAAAAGTCAAGAATTTTAGCTGATACCCAAATAATCCGCCAATAAATATAATACTTCATTACTATAAATATAATCATGAAATTTAATAAATTTCTTTTTTTCTCTTGCTTACTAATCACCAGTATTTCCGATGCTCAATATTTGGAATTATCTCCTGACAAGGCCCCATTAAATTGGTTTAATCTTGATTTTGCTGAAAATGGTGTTAGAGGAATCAGCACTGAAAGAGCTTATCGTGAATTTCTGAATAAAAAGGCTTCAAAAACGGTCATTGTGGCAATTATTGACTCCGGAGTGGACATTAATCACGAAGATTTGAGAGAAAATATTTGGATAAATCCCAACGAAATTCCAGACAATGGGATTGATGATGATAAAAATGGTTATGTTGATGATATGTATGGTTGGGATTTTTTGGGAGGAAAAGATGGAACCGATATTTCTCGGGAAACCATGGAAGTTACTCGTGAATTTGGTCGTTTAAAGCGAATTTATCAATATGTTCAAGATTTACCCAGTTTGTCGACAGCCTTGCGATTGGAGTACGATTTATACAAAAAATACAAGGCCAAATACGAGGCAAAAGTGCAAGAATTGCAAGAACAAGGACCTTTTGTGATTAAATTATACGAGAAATACATTGATTCAAAATTGATAATTTCGTCCTTTTTGAAAATTAAAGATGTTTCAAAAAATGACCTAAACAGAATTACGTATAAAGACCCAGAAGACGTTAAAAAGGCGAAAAGAGTTTTTGAATTATTGGAGCAAATTGGACAAGACGAAGAGAAGCTGAAAGAAGCTTACGAATATTATGATGCTCAGTTTAAATTTGGTATCAATCTTTCTTTTAATCCTCGTGGAATAGTTGGAGATGATGTCGAAAACGTAAACGATAGAGATTATGGAAATAACGAAGTTAAAGGTCCAGATGCTCGTCATGGTACACACGTTGCTGGAATTGTAGCGGCAAATCGTAATAATTCATTGGGTATTTTAGGAGTTGCTGGAAATGTAAAAATCATGGCAATTCGTGCAGTTCCAGAAGGCGATGAGCGTGATAAAGATGTGGCGAACGCCATCAGATATGCGGTTGATAATGGGGCAAAAATTATCAATATGAGCTTTGGTAAATCTGTTTCTCCCCAAAAGCAAGCCGTTGACGAAGCCGTGAAATATGCCCAATCGAAAGGCGTTTTGCTAATTCATGCGGCAGGCAATGAAAACGAAAACATTGATATTAGTGAGAATTATCCCTCAAAGAAATTTGCTGATGGAAAGCAAGCTGAAAATTGGTTGGAAGTAGGAGCAACCTCTTGGATGCAACCACCAAGTTCAGTGGCTGAATTTTCAAATTATGGACATAAAACGGTGGATGTTTTTGCGCCTGGGGTAGATTTAAAATCAACAGTTTTAGGATCTCAATACGAAGATTTAAGCGGTACAAGTATGGCGGCACCCGTCGTAACGGGTTTAGCAGCCATGTTGATGTCATATTATCCTGATTTCGATTTTAGAAAAATTAAGCAAATTATCTTAAATTCGTCCATTAAATTGCCAAAGCAAAAAGTTGCACAACCTGGCACTGGCGAGCTGATTGATTTTAGTTTATTATCATTGAGTGGAGGAATTGTGAATGCATTTGAAGCGGTGAAGATGGCAGAAGAAGAGCAAAAAGCTTTAACGAGAAAGTAATACGAAATTTAAATTAAACGTTATATTGAGAGCGGCTTCAGTTAAGTGAAGTCGCTCTTTTTTATTACCAAATATGAAACTTATAAATACTTGACAAAAAAGCGAATTAATTTCGCAACCGTTGGCGTATAGGGAGGATAAATCATCTTGAAAGTTCCAAATTTCTGTCTCATTACGGCTCTTTGATTTGAGAATTCAGTAAAGCCCCAAATCCCGCCAGATTTTCCAATTCCTGAATTATTCACTCCTCCAAAAGGAATTTCAGTGTGTCCATAATGAATTACGCAATCATTGATTATCGTTCCACCCGCCGAAGAATTATCCATGAAATACTTAATATTCGATTCTTTTCCAGAATTAATGTACATTGCTAAAGGCTTTTCACGATTTTTAATGTGCGTGATTGCTTCTTCATTGGTTGAATAACCGACAACGGGTAGAATTGGTCCAAATATTTCTTCCTGCATAATTTTCATTGAATCATCCACATTCGTAAGAATCGTAGGTGAAATATAGTTTTCTGAACCATCCTTTTGTCCGCCCGCTGCTACTTTAGCTCCTTTCTCAATTGATTCTTCTAAAAGTCCATTTAAGCGGTTAAAATGACGATTATTTACAATTCTACAATAATCATCCGAAACTTTTGCGTCTTCGCCGTACATTGATTTTATAGCATGATTTATTTCATTGACGAATTCATTTTCAACACTTTTATGTACCAAAATATAATCGGGAGCGATGCAAGTTTGACCATTATTGATAAATTTTCCCCAAGCAATTTTCTCGGCCGATTTTTTGATATTCGCAGTTTCATCCACGATACAAGGCGATTTTCCTCCCAATTCTAAAGTAACAGAAGTCAAGTTTTTAGCGGCCGCTGACATGACAATTTTCCCGACATTTGGGCTTCCAGTAAAAAATATATGATTAAAAGGTTGATTCAGTAATATTTGTGAAACGGTAGCATCTCCTTCAATTACCCAAACTTCATTTTTGTCAAATAATTCGGAAATCATTTTTTTGAGTAATGCTGAAGTATGAGGAGTTAATTCTGAAGGTTTCAGCATGACGGAATTACCCGCAGCGATTGCTTGTACCAATGGTTTTATGGAAAGATTGAAAGGATAATTCCAAGGAGAAATCACCAAACAAACACCTTTGGGTTCAAATCTTACGTGGGCGGAGGTGCCAATCATGTTCATGGGCGTTGGGACTGACTGAGGTTTCATCCATGAATTTAAGTGTTTCATTAAATGTTTTATTTCACCAACAACGCCAAATATTTCACCCAAATTAGTTTCAGCAGGATTCTTCTTAAAATCTTTGTAAAGCGCTTGTCCAATTTCAGTTTCGTGCGAAAGCGTCCAATCCAGCATCTTTTGAAGTTTAGCTTTGCGTTCCCTCGCATTTGAATTAGCAAGGTTTTGCATATTTGACTTTTGGGCTTTAAAAACGCTTAGAATTTCCTGCTCAATTTCTGTATCTATTAATAGTTGTTCCATAATTTTTGCTTGCAGTTTTGTTTACATGAATGATGTAAAAATACAAAAAAAAGGATACGAATTGGCTTTTTCAATATTTTATAGTTATTTTACAATATGATTAGTAAATAATAGATTTATTTTAGTAATCTTACAATTATTACTAAGTAGTTTTGATAAGTAGTCGAACCTTAAAACACGCTTAGCTAAAAATATCTCACTATGTCCATAGTCAGTAACAACATCAAATACCTCCGTCGATTGAATGGTTTGACACAAGAGCAATTTGCTCGAAGAATTGGCATAAAGCGTTCATTGTTGGGTGCTTATGAAGAAGCGAGAGCTAATCCAAATCTTGAAAATCTCAAAACAATTGCCCAAGTTTTTGGCACATCAGTTGATTCTCTGATTAAAACAGATATTCGTAAAATTCGAGAAACTCCGGGGATAAGTTTGGCGCAGAGTACTACTGGAATCATTGAACAAAATCCCCCTCAAAGCAAATCACAACTTTCGAATTTTCAAGCAGAAACACGACCGTTTACTAATTCTTCCGAACCTTTACCTGTTGCTAAATTGGTTGAAGATTTTTTTCAAGAGCGAGAAGAAACAGTCATTACGCCGCAGAGACAAACTTCACAGCGAAATTTTTTACCGGATAATGAAGCATCTTTTCAGCAATTCGTGGATAGTCATTTGCACACGGTTAGTAATTTTGCTAAAAGTGAGCCACAAAATCAGACAAAAAATGGTGCGAAACAAACGCCTTTTGTCAAAAACAGTGCATTGAAGGAATATTTAGCGAATTGCCAAAAAGCCGATTATTTACGCACTTTGCCTACGATTTCATTGCCATTTATTACTGCGGAAAGAAGTAGAGCATTTGAGGCTGGCAGTGATTTTCCAATGCAGAATTCTATCATTCTAGGCACTGGAATTTCGGATTGGTCGGATGTAAATGATGGGAAATTTTATATTTTGGTAACGGCACAGATGGGGATTATTTATCGTAGAGTTTATAATCAAGTAAAAATAAAAGGTGCTTTGTTATTGAGTTCAGATAATCCTACGATTTCAAGTTTTGAGATTTCAATCAAAGATATTGTCGAAATTTGGGAGGTTAATTCCTTCATAAGTCAGCAACTGCCCGAACCCCATATTTCTCTGGAAAGAGTCAAAAATATTGTCGATGATTTAACGAATGAATTAGACAGGCTTCGTTGATAATTAACAATTGATAATGAATAATGGATAATTAATAGTGGGAATCTGACAATTGTCAATTATCCATTGTCAATTATTAATTTATAACGGTCTAAATTCTTTCATAACTTCTTGATTACAAACTAAATACGCCCCTTCAATCAAATCTATACAATAAGGAACGGCTGGAAAAACAGCGTCTAAACACTGCCGAATTGCTTTGGGTTTTCCGGGCAAATTGATAATTAAAGAACTCCCTCTGATACCCGCTGTTTGTCTTGAAAGAATGGCCGTTGGTACATATTTCAAACTTTCCTGACGCATTAATTCTCCGAATCCAGGCATCATTTTTTCGCAAATTGCTTCGGTGGCTTCGGGTGTTACATCACGTTTTGCGGGGCCCGTTCCGCCAGTTGTTACAATTAAAGAGCATTGATGAATGTCTGCCATTTCAATTAATGTTGCCGAAATTAAATCTTTTTCATCTGGAATTACCCGATATACCGTTTCAAATTCAGAAATTAGGTACGCTTTCAAGGTATCTACTACTGCCTTCCCAGGAATGTCCTCGTATATACCCGCACTTGCACGGTCAGAAACATTGATTACACCAATTTTTATTGTTTTTTGCATCTTGATTGTTGCGAAATTTCTGAAATAGTTATCTTACTTAAATCTAAACTTTATGATTTATCATTTTCAGAAATACACGCTTTTCCTTTGACATATAAATTTAGATTTGTTAATTTGTTTGATTGAAATACAATTATTGTCGTTCAGAATATTTAAATTTATTAATAAAAATAACATTATGATTTTATTACAAACAACCACATCACAATTGCCCGAAGGCGCTGAGAAATTAATGTCTTTGGGTTTCTTCATTTTGCTTTTGGTAGCCTTATATTTTGCGTTTAAGTACTTCAATAAAACGCATAAGTAATTGAAATGCTAACTTTTTTTAATTCCATCCCAACAAGCAAAAAATGCTAATTCTAAATCAGAAGATGTTATTTGGAATTCGCCAGAAAGCTGTAATTTAATGATTGAAGTAGCACTTCCCATCACGAAGGCGACTAATATTTTTGGTGGAATATCGCTTAAAACTTGCGTAAAAACAGCCTTACGAAGAAAATCATAAATGGGTTGTTCCAATCGAGTAATTTCTGTTTTTGCAATCATAGAGACATAAGGTGAATTAACAAACTGTTCCAAAAAGTAAAACTCCTTCGGATTTTTAATGCCATTTTGAATCATTTGTAAATAAAAATGGCGAAAACGATCTTTGAAAGTCTTATTGGCATCGTCGGTTTTAAGCAAATTCTCAACAAATTTTTCTCTCAATCGTATATATAAGGCACAAATTAATTCGTCTTTGCTTTTGAAATAATGATAAATCGTGCCTGCTGCAACATCTGCCTGTTTAGCTACTTCCGACATAGGTGAACTATGAAAGCCGTGTTTTGATATTAATTCTAACATTGCTTGAAAGATTGCCTCTTTTTTGTCGAAATCTTTTATATTTTTCATCGTAATCCGCAATAATATGTTTTAAGATTATTTTAGTGGAATTTTAAAATCAATGGCTAAAATAGTGAATTCAATCAATTAAATAACATTAGAGATTACATTGTTTCTAATTGTAATTCGTATTTTTGTTGAAATACGAATTTAGAAGACGAAAAAAAATACTTTGAATGATTAACCGCAAGTTACAAAGATAAATCATCAATTATTAGTCATAAAATTTTAACCACCAATTCCACAAAAATGAAGAAAAATATTCTAACCCCACTATTACTCATTTTTTCAGTTTCAACTTTTGCCCAAGTTGTGGTATCTGGAAAAGTAATTGATGCTGATTTTGAACAAATCTTATCTGGCGTTAATATAACTGTAAAAGGTAAAGTTGACAAAGGTACAATCACGGATGCCAATGGTAAATTTTCGATTCGCATGGATACAAATGCTGATGCTATTGAAATATCATTTGGTGGATACGAAACCATAAAAGTAAAATTGGGAGTCAATACGCAAAACTTAACCTTATTTTTGCCAACTGAAGTTAGGTTGACAGAAGATATGAACGAATTGAAAAATTTAGGCGTAGAAGGTGAACGCAAAGAAAAACGAACTAAAAAGAAGTCTTAGTGATTTTCTACAACTTCTGTTAATCAAGGAATAACAAGTTTAATACATTTTAAATTTTATAAACGAGTTTTTTCTCAAGCAACCATTGAGTGAAAAACTCGTTTTGAGTTATAAATATGAAAATAAAAAATCCAAGAACAGGACAATATTATTACGAAATATTTCCACCAAAGCCAGAAGATTTAAAAAATAAGACTACTTCCATGCGTGAAGCACAAACTGCATGGAAAGAATCAGGGATTGAATATCGAATTAATGCTTTACAGGCTTGGAAAGTGGCCATTGATGAACATAAAGCGGAGTTGATTGATGCCCTTTGCATGGATACTGGCAGGAAGTGGGAAACGATATTAGAAGTTGATTGGATAGCATTATCAATTGATAGATGGTCTAATATTTCAAGGGAATTATTTTCCGAAACCGACAAAAAAACTTCTTCTATACCATTTTTAGAAATTGAGCAAGCATTAGAACCTCATTCACTCGTTGGGGTTATTAGTCCTTCGTATTTTCCATTGCAACATTCCCTAATTGATACCATTCCTGCTTTATTGGCGGGATGCGCTGTGGTTGTAAAACCTTCAGAAATTACCCCAAGATTTATTGAAGTTATCCAAAAAACGATTAATCAAATTCCTGATTTATTGGATATTTTACATTATGTTGAAGGCGGGGGCGAAACTGGAGCAGCGCTTTGTAAATTAACGGACATTATCTGTTTCACAGGTTCGACTGCCACAGGTAAAAAAGTGTATCAGGCAGCTTGTGATAATTTTATTCCCGTATTTCTGGAATTAAGTGGAAAGGATGCCGTTATTGTTACAGAAACGGCTGATATTGAAAGAGCTTCATCCGCAATTTTGTGGGGAAGTGTAGTTAATGCTGGACAATCTTGTTCATCAATCGAAAGAATTTATGTTCATCGAAATGTTTACCATCAATTTTTATCAAGATTGGTTGGGAAAGCAAATTTATTACAATTGGCGTATCCAGATATGGATTCTGGGCAAATTGGCCCAATTATATCTGAAAAGCAAGTCGCAATTATTGACCACCAATTGGATGATGCTTTCAAGAAAGGGGCGATATTAAAAGCTGGTTCACGAAAATGTGAAGAATTAGGAGGAGGATTTTATTGCCGACCAACTATTTTGATTAATGTCACTCACGATATGAAAATTATGGATGAAGAAACACTGGGGCCAATTTTGCCAGTGATGACCTACTCAGTAATTGAGGAAGCTATTGGTTTCGCAAATAGAACGCAATACGGGTTGGGTGGAGCCGTTTTTGCTGGTACGGAAGATGAAGCCATGGAAATTGCCCGTAAAATGAAATGTGGTGCCATTTCCATAAATGATGCGGCACTAACGGCTGTATTGCAGGCAGGAGAGAAATATCCCTACAAAATGTCTGGAATCGGAGGTACCAGAATTGGCCCATCATCAATTAAAAAATTCATGAAACAAAAAGCGTACATCATTAACGGTCATAGCGTAAATGACCCGTGGTGGTTTGGTTAATTTTCGTTGGAAGTAATTGGACTCAGTTTACTTCCCACGAAAATTATCAATTTTACTGACATTTTGTAGCAGCTATTTGTGCTTTATAATCAGCTCTTTGGGCAGTTGTCAATCCTGGACAGCTATCAACATAGGTATTAAGTGAAGCTAAATAGGCATCGCAGTTCGTTTTAGTTGGTGAGTTACTAAAAGTTGTTGCCGCTTTGGTAACCAAATCTGCGTTAACAGCACAAGCATCAGGCGAAACCGTTGTTGCATCCTTTTTACAACTATTTGAAAGTAAAAGACAGGTTGCTAACACTAAAATGGATAGTTTAGGGAATTTAAATTGATTTTTCATGGAATAAGACGATTAAGAGTTAAGAAATTTATTTTTTTACAAATTTCTCATAATTAAATCATTACATCATTACCAGTTAAAAAGGCATCATTCCCATTTATTAATCATTTTTATTTAAAAAAATATTTTTTAAAATTGGATTATTTCAGAAACAAATTGATAAAACGTCCTGTTCCTTGTATATTTGTGGGACTTTTTTAAGAATTACGAAATCCTTATTAATTAATAATAAACAAAATCATCAATGGCTTATCAACAAGATTTTACCCGTGTAGAGGGTGTCGAACCACATCGTGTACGAACACGAGAAATTTTAAAAGCTCATCCAGAAGTTAAAAAATTGATTTCTAAAAACCCAATGACGATGGTTTGGATTTTGTCGTGTGTGGCAATCCAGCTTTTAATGGCGTATTTAGTGAAAGACCAAGCTTGGTATGTTATTTTGGCGGCTGCGTGGTTTATTGGTGCTTTCCCTGTGCATACCTTGTTTATATGTATTCACGAGGCTGCGCATAATTTGATTTTCAAAAAGCCCTCTTGGAATGTTTATGCCGGAATTGTTGCTAATTTCCCATCGTTAGCACCCACGGCTATTTCCTTTAAAAACTACCATTTAAAACATCATGCCTTTCAAGGCGTTCACGAATTAGATGCAGATCTTCCAGATAAGTGGGAAGCAAAATTGATTAATAATTATTTCATTGGAAAAGCTCTGTGGTTATTGTTTTTTCCAGTTTTTCAAGCAATCAGAACGCTTCGTTGTTTGGAATTAGCGATTGTTGACAAGTACGTAATTATGAATATTTTGGGTCAAATAGCTTTCAATGTAGTGATTGTTTATACAATGGGATGGCCTGCATTAGGATACATGGGCGCAAGTTTCATGTTCTCAGTAGGGTTGCATCCACTCGGAGCAAGATGGATTCAGGAGCATTATTTAGTGTTAGACCAACATCAAGAAACGTACAGTTATTATGGTGGTTTAAATGGTATCAATATGAACGTTGGCTATCACAATGAACACCACGATATGCCTTCGGTGCCTTGGAATAACCTTCCAAAATTGAAAGCGGCAGCACCAGAATTTTACGATAATTTGAAATATCACACTTCATTTGTAAAATTGTTGTTCACTTTCTTATTTAGTCAAGAAGTCGGTTTGTATTCAAGAATTGTAAGAAAAGAAAGAGGTCGTGTAGGATTAGATGATATTTCAATTCCTGATGTTCAATTGGTTCAGCAAGAATTTGCAAATGCTTAGATTTTAAGGATATCAGTGCCAACAAAAAAGCCCCAATTTGGGGCTTTTTTGTTGGCACTGATGAAGAAAGTTATGCTAAAATAGCATCCTTTTGCTCCACGACTATTTTTGAATTCTCTTTTAAGAGTTGTGCTTCATTGTACAGAAAAATACTAATATCTCCACCTGATAAATTTTCGATTAAAACCTCGTGGGCCGTTGTTTTAATATTCAATAAATTATCTCTAAAAAGCACTTTAAAGGAGAATGAAACCCAATTTTGAGGAACAAAAGGCGTAAAATAAACTTTTCCTTGCCGTACCCGCATCCCGCCAAAACCTTTCACAAGCGACATCCAAGTGCCAGCCATTGAAGTAATATGACAACCATCTTCCGTATCATTATTGTAATCATCCAAATCTAAACGAGCTGCCCGATTATAGAATTCATAAGAACGTTCTTTATCCCCTAATTTTGCTGCAATAATCGAATGAACACAAGGACTCAAAGAAGATTCATGGACGGTCATTGGCTCATAAAAATCATAGTTTCTTTTTAGAGCGTCAATTTTAAAATCATCTTCAAAGAAATACATTCCTTGTAAAACATCGGCTTGTTTTATGAAACACGAACGCAAAATTCTATCCCAAGACCATTTTTGATTAATGGGTCTTTGAGAGGCATCCAAATCCTGAACCTTAATTAATTCTTTGTCTAAAAAACCGTCTTGCTGTAAGAAAATACCTAATTCTTTGCTTTCTGGCAAATACATATTCTCGATGATGTCCGTAAATTTTGCAAATTCCTCAATTTCATCAAGATTAGTAGCGGAAGTTAACTCATAATATCGTGCAGAATTTGAGGTTTTTATGTATTCCGAAACCTCAATTAAATACTTCATACACCATACCGCAAAGTAATTCGTGTACCAGTTGTTATTTACATTATTTTCGTATTCATTGGGTCCAGTTACGCCCAACATGACATATTGTTGTTTTGATTCAGACCAATTGACTCGTTGCGCCCAAAAGCGTGCGATGCCTAATAGTACTTCAAAACCGTATTCAGCCAAGTATTTTTTATCGCCAGTATAATTTACGTAATCATAAATAGCATAGGCAATCGCTCCATTCCGGTGAATTTCCTCAAACGTAATCTCCCATTCGTTGTGGCATTCCTCCCCATTCATCGTGACCATTGGATACAAAGCTGCACCATCCACAAAGCCTAATTTTTGGGCATTCTCAATGGCTTTTCCTAATTGTTTCCATCTGTAAATCAATAAGTTACGGGCAACTTGTGGGTTGGCCGTTGCCAAATAAAAAGGAATACAATAAGCTTCGGTATCCCAGTAAGTCGAGCCGCCGTATTTCTCACCCGTGAAGCCTTTTGGACCAATATTCAAGCGGGTATCTTCGCCTGTGTACGTTTGGTTCATCTGAAAAATATTGAAACGAATCCCTTGTTGAGCGGCAATATCACCTTCAATCACAATATCGTTCATTTCCCATTTCGAAGCCCATTTTTCGGATTGTTCTAAAACCATTTTATCAAAACCCTTTGTTGAAATTCTTTTTAAATAAGCTTTTGAATGGCTCATTAAATCTTCAATTTGATGATTTTCCGAGGAAAGATTACAAGCATATTTTATTAAAACAGTCTCTTGATTTGCACTGACATTCAAATGAACCTGACTGGCTACGTATTTTTCGGCTTTTATGGGAAGACTTTGAAAATCTACTACTTTACCATTTTGAAAAATCTCAAAACGTTGCCCCGTAACCACATGAAAGCCAGTTTTCTTCGTTTTTAATTCAATGTAACCTTCTGCAAATGCGGTTTCTTTTTGAATTTCTTCCCAGAATTTTTCATCATAATTAGCATCTTTATTCTTTACGTCACCATCAACAAAAGGTGTCAAGGTGATTTTTCCGTCGAAATTTAAGGGTATAATTGAATAACGAATTACGCCTGACTCATCATCAACAATTGAATTTAAGCGTTTTGCGTTTACTTTTACCTGTTTTCCAGATGGAAATATTGCCGTAAAAGAACGTTCTAAATAACCTTCTTTCATATTTAAAACTCTTTGAAAGTCAGCTACTTCGCAAGTATGTAAATCTAAGATTTCGTCTTCAATTTCAACTTTAATCCCAATCCAATTAGCTGCATTTAATACTTTGGCAAAATATTCTGGATAACCATTTTTCCACCAACCCACTCGGGTTTTGTCTGGATAATATACACCAGCAACGTAATTTCCTTGAAGTGTTTTTCCCGTAAATGTTTCTTCAAAATTACCCCGTTGTCCCATTCGACCATTGCCTAAAGAGTAAACTGACTCGGTAATTTCGTTGAATTCACGATTAAATCCTTCTTCGATGATAGACCACTCATCGTGTTTTAGATAGTTTTTCATATTTTATAAAGGATGGTTAATGGCAAAATAAAAGACAATTCTTAGTTTAACAACATAAATTAAGCCTTTTCTTTGAAAAATATTGAAATAGTACAATAAGTTATGAATTGCTTTTTATTATCCGCAAAATTAATTGAAAAACGATGAAGGCAATTTGCTGTGCTAAGGTGTTTCATGTATTTATTCTCAGAATAATCGGTCAATCGTCATTTCTTCAAAGCCATTTATGACAAAATCAGCTTCGTGAAGAATCGTTGCATCACCTACGCCAATGACTTTCATGCCACCCGTTCTTCCCGCTTGAACGCCCGCAAGGGCATCTTCAAAAACAACGCAATCGCTTGGCTTACAGCCTGTTGCATCTGCACCCAACAAGAATACTTGGGGGTCGGGTTTGCCTTTGGTGATGTCGTTTCCGTCAATTATTACATCGAAATATTCAAGCATATTGATTTTTTCGAGAATGAGTCGAGAATTCTTACTGGCAGAACCCAAGGCAATCTTGATTCCATTGGCTCTTAAACTTTTCAAAAATTCTGGCACGCCTTTTAATACTTCGTTGGGAGTCATTTGCATAACCAATTCCAAGTACCAAGCATTTTTACGGGTGGCCCATTCAATTTTCTTTTCTTCCGAAAGGCTTACATTACCCCATTGTAAGATTAACTCCAAGGATTCCATTCTCGAAATTCCCTTCAATTGTTCGTTTTGATGTTCCGTGAAATCAAATCCTAATTCATTCGCCAATCTTCTCCAAGCTTGGAAGTGATATACGGCTGTGTCCACAATTACGCCATCGAGATCGAATAGGCAGGCTTTTGTTGTTGTCATATTTTTTTGAGTTATAAATTATGAGTTATGAACTTTCAAATACAACTTCATAACTCATAATTTACATTTTATAATTACTTACGTAATTCTAAAATAGTGATAGTATTTGCTGGTATTTTTAATGATTTTAAATCTGAAATGAATTCTTCGGTTAATATATTTTTTGCACTGCTATACCCTTGCATATTTTCCATAAAACGCTTAGTATCAAGGTTTTTGTCTGCTTTATTCTGATTCATAATTACCATGACAGTTTTGTCGGAATTATGTCTGAAATAAACATAAAAACCATTTTCTGGTAAATATTGGGTTAATTTTCCAGTCTTTAATGCCTCGCTTGATTTGCGATAATTGGCTAATTTTTTCACAAAATTAAAGGCTTCATTTTCTTTTTCGGTCCTTCCAGAAGCCAAGAATTTATTCACTTTATCATCTGCCCAACCACCTTCAAAATCTTTACGAACTTCAGCATCTGAAGGATTTTTGAAGTTTTTGGTAAGATTTTCAGTACCATAATAGATTTGAGGAACGCCACGACTTGTCAATAAAAACCCAACCCCTAATTTATATTTATTTATATCTTCACCCACGATTGAGAAAAATCTATCGTGGTCGTGATTATCCAAAAAAGTCAAATTTAAATTTGGGTCTTGATACAAAGCATCCATTGCAAGGGTTGAATAGATACGATTAAAATTAATTTCTTGTCGTAAAGCATCAAGAATTGCCGCTTCAAGGACAAAATCATTGGGCGAGGGAAGATTACTTTTAAAGGGCAGATTAATATTATTTTTTACATAAAAAGCTTGAGAATAAATGCTTTGGACGGAATTTTCACCCGTAATAAACATCTTGCCATATTCATTTGCCAAAGCCTCATTACATTGATTCATAAATGGTAAATCATTGTATTGGTACGTATCAATTCTCCAACCATCAATCCCAAAATATTCTACTGTCCAAAGGGCGTGTTGGATTAAATAATTGGCCACGTAAGGATTTTTTTCATTCAAATCTGGCAAGAAAGGCACAAACCAACCATTTTGCTGGATATCAAAATCTGCTTTGCTTCCGTGCATTATATCCACAACTGGCTCATCTCGGTAAGAAGTATTGGTGTATTTTTCCCATTGATTCAACCAATTTTTCATGGGAATGTCCTTCAAAATCCAATGATTAATTCCGACGTGATTATAAACCGCATCTTGGATAATTTTTAAGCCTTTTGCGTGGGATGCTTCAACTAATTTCAAGTATGCTTCATTTCCGCCCAATCTTTTATCCACGTTATATTGATCCGTAAACCCGTAGCCGTGATAGGCCGAACGCATAACGCCACCTTCATTTGTTTGAGGTTGATTATTTTCAATAACAGGATTTAGCCAAAGCGTTGTAACGCCCAATTCATTGAAATAATCTAAGTGATTTTGTATGCCCAATAAATCGCCACCGTGTCGTAAAAAAGGATTATTTCGGTTGGATTCTGGGTCAGCCATGTCCGCAAATTTATCATTACTTGGGTCGCCATTAGAAAAGCGGTCAGGTAGAATTAAATACACAAAATCCTCTGAATCAATTACTTGAGGTTTTTTATCCCGAATTTTTAATTGATAGGGTTGTGTTAATTTAATAATTTGGTCAATGAATTTCTTTTTCCCTTTTTGAACTTGAATTGTCATTGATAATTCAATATTCATTTGTCCAGCCTTCGTGTCAGGAGCGATATTCAAATCTAAAAAAAGATAATTTGGGTTTTCAACTTTGTTGATTTTTTCAAGCGTAACCCCTTGATAATTTATTTTAACTTCGCAGTCCGCAATATTTTTCCCGTAAACCAACAATTGAAGTTTGGGATTTTTCATGCCTACATACCAATTGGTCGGATTTATCCTCTGTATTGAAGGCGTTTGTGCCACCACAGCGGAGACACAAAAAAGTGCATAGATGACTATCCACAGTTTGAGCGTTTTTTTCATTGTTTATAAAAATTTGGTTAATGGATATTCAAGTTTTAGCACCTAAGAACTAACACCTATTTTTTTCTAAATCCCAAAATAAAGCAATACCAGTATTTTATCATAGAAAAATGATGCTTACTTTTGAAGATAAATAATAGGCTAATAACGCCCCAGATTCTTTTTCAACAAAAAATCTTTCAAAAATGAATCGAAATTCAATTTTCAAAATCGTAATATTTCTTTATTTGCTTAACCCTATTTCTATTTTTTCGCAAAAAATAATCACTAAGAAGCCTTCAGAAACAAATACAATTTCAAATCCTAAAATAAATGATTTGAAGAAATCTTCTCGAGATAAAAAATTGGTAAAAAACATCCAATCTGGTAAAGACTCAACCCAAAATAATTATTCAAAAGTACAAATGAATCCTTCAAAACAAGCAAAAGACTCGACCGTTACGGAAAAATCAAAAGCGAAAACCAACATTTTACCAACTAAATCTATGACTGCTAAAACAGATAAATTGACCATTTATCAAATGATGTTTCATTTGTGGGGGAATAAAAATACAACCAATAAATTTAATGGTTCGGCGGAGGAAAATGGGGTTACCAAATTCAAAGATGTAAACGATTTAGCCATTCAAAAATTAAAGCAATTTGGGTATTCACATCTTTATATGACGGGCTTGCTCGAACACGCTACAATGGAAGATTTTACCGCTATTGGTATTCCAAAAGACCATCCAGATGTGGTTAAAGGGCGTTGTGGTTCGCCTTATGCCGTGAAAGATTATTATGATGTCAATCCGTTTTTTGCGATTGAGCCTAAGAAAAGAATGCAAGAATTTGAAGCAATGGTTGGGCGGATTCATAAAAATGGTTTGAAAATAGTCATGGATTTTGTGCCAAATCATGTGGCGAGATATTATCATTCAGACATGAAACCTGCCACGATTAAGGACTTTGGTGAAGATGATGATAACACAAAAGCATTTGCGCCATACAACAACTTTTATTATCTCCCAAATACAGAATTTCAAATTCCAGCGGGGGTAGTTTCTCCCGTGCCAGTTGATAAACCTTACGTGGAAAAACCCGCTAAAGCTTCGGGAAACGATGTTTTTTCGGCAAAACCAACCATTGATGATTGGTTTGAAACCGTTAAATTAAACTACGGTGTTGATATCCTGCACGGACGTAAAACTTATTTTGACCCAATTCCGCCCACTTGGATTAAAATGGTGGGTATTCTGAAATATTGGGCATCCAAAGGAGTGGACGGTTTCCGTTGTGATATGGCTGAAATGGTACCCGTAGAATTTTGGAAATATGCTACTAATGAGGTTAAAATAGAATATCCAAACACCATTTTTATCGCTGAGATTTATAATCCAAACGAATATCATAACTACGTAAAAGTAGGCGGATTTGATTATTTGTACGATAAAGTTGGTCTATACGATGCTTTGAGACGTTTAGTTGAGCAAAAACCAGAAGCAACCGTTGAGGATATTACGAAGGTTTGGCAAAATGAATCGGGCGATATTTCTCAAAATATGTTGCGTTTTTTAGAAAATCACGATGAGCAACGCATAAACACACCTGCTTTCGCCCACGGAGACCCGTTTGCTGCGATTCCTGCTATGGTGGTTACGGCAACATTACACACTGGCCCATTGATGATTTATTTTGGACAAGAATTAGGTGAATCTGCCGAAGAACCCGAAGGTTTTAATACGGCAGATGATAGAACCACTATTTTTGATTTTTGGGGCGTAAAATCTCAACAAGCTTGGATGAATGATGGCAAATTTGATGGGGGTAAATTATCCGAAAATCAAAAATATTTGCGTGAATTCTACGGTGATTTATTGAAATTCGTAAATACTTCGGATGCTATAAAATACGGAGATTTTTACGATTTGCAGTATGTTCAAGGCGATGGATACGATAAAAAGAAAGTTTACAGTTATTTGCGATATTCTGGTAAGCAAAAATTATTATTCGTTTGCAATTTTAATAATGCTCAGCAACAAGAAATTAATCTCAATATCCCAGAAGGGGCATGGAATGGAATGAATTTAGCCATGAACAAAAAGTTTGTGTTGAAGGGGAAGTTCAATCAAAAAAATCAAATTGCGTTTGATGCCGATAAACCAATACCTCTTAAAATTTCACCAAATTCGGTGGTTATTTATGAAATTTTGGAGAAAAAATAGTAATTTTCGTCCTAATCCATTAACCATATTTTTATGAACCAAACTATCAAACCCCAATTAAGCCTCGGTCAAATAATCAACATGAGTGTCGGTTTTATGGGTATTCAATTTGGATTTGCTTTGCAAAATGCCAATACAAGTCGTATTTTTTCTACGCTTGGTGCAAATGCTGATGACATTCCAATTTTGTGGGTTGCTGCTCCTTTGACGGGATTATTAGTTCAGCCAATCATTGGATACATGAGCGATAGAACGTGGCATCCGAAATGGGGAAGACGACGACCTTTCTTTTTTGCAGGAGCAATTTTAGCAACAATTGCTTTAGTATTAATGCCACAATCTAAAGTTTTATGGATGGCAGGGGCTTTACTTTGGATGATGGATGCCTCAATAAATATATCAATGGAGCCTTTCAGAGCATTTGTTGGCGATATGTTGCCCAATGAACAAAGAACGGTCGGTTTTTCGGTTCAAACTTTTTTTATTGGCGTTGGTGCCATGATTGCTTCGGCTTTACCTTCTATTTTAGACTATTTTGGCGTTCCAAATACGGCGGCGGCGGGCGTAGTACCCAATACAGTTAGATGGTCTTTTTACATTGGAGCGGTCGCTTATTTTTGTTGTATTCTGTGGACGGTTTTGAAAACAGAAGAATATCCTCCAGAAGATATGGCGGTTTTCGAGAAAGAAAAAAGCGAAATGAATTTCATGCACGGGGTAAATGAAACGGTTTCGGGCTTATTCAAAATGCCAACCGTGATGAAACAATTAGCTTTGGTGCAGTTTTTTTCTTGGTTTGGGCTATTCTGTATGTGGATTTTTACCACTAATGCGGTTACCAAAAATATTTTTGGGTCAACTGATACAACCTCCGCTCTTTACAATGAAGGCGCAAATTTTGTTGGTATTTGCTTTTTAGTTTATAATGGAGTTTCGATGCTTTTTGCCTTGTTTCTACCCGCAATCGCCGCAAAGGTTGGTAGAAAAATGACCCACCTTATTTGCTTGATGGCGGGCGGATTGGGGTTAATCTCCATCATGTTTGTTGACTCAAAAATGGCTTTAATTCCTTGCTTTATTGGCATTGGATTTGCTTGGTCGAGTATTTTAGCCATGCCTTATGCCATGCTTTCAGGAAGTTTGCCAGCCAATAAAATGGGCTATTACATGGGCGTTTTCAACTTCTTTATCGTTATTCCACAAATTATGGCAAGTTTAGGTTTATCAAAATTTATGAATTTTGCACACTTAGAACCCATTCAAATCGTTACCATGGGCGGGGTCTCCTTAATAATTAGTGGACTTTTAACCTTACGTGTTCAAGATAATGAATAAAATAAATCCTAATAAGAATAGTCTTGTAAGTCAATTTTCGACTTACAAGGCTTTTTGTTTTTCAACAATTCTGATTGCCATAAGTTTTTCACTAAACTCAAAACCATATCTCCAAGAATCAGATGAAGATATTTATAATCGAAAAGTTCAAAATGCCAAAGGAGCTGCTTTGAATAATTTTACGTTGAATATTGCCAAAAGTTTTTTAAATCGTCCGTATAAAGCACATACCTTGGAAGGTAGTCAAACGGAAAAATTGATGGTAAATCTACGAGAATTTGACTGCTCAACTTTTGTGGAAACTTGCATCGCCATGGGATTGACCTACCGAAAAGATGATATTTCGTTTGAGAAATTTAAAAAATATTTACAACGGTTGCGATATTATAAAAATGGTAAAATCAAAGGCTACGAATCACGGATAAATTATTTCTCGGATTGGCTATATACGCACGAGGAAGATGGTTTGTTGCAGGATGTTACTCCCTCGATGGGAGGAGTGGAGTGGGAAAAAGATATTAATTTCATGAGCAAGAATTGGAAAAAATATCCCTTTCCAAACGACAATGAACTCCTCGAAAAAATTCAAAAAATTGAAGAAAAAATTAACGGACAAAGGTTTACCTATATTCCAAAATCTAAAGTAAAATCCATTGAAAATAAATTTTTGAACGGCGATATTATTGGTATTACAACTAACATTGATGGATTGGATATTACGCACGAAGGATTTGCCATTCGTTTACATGATAAACGGGTATATTTGCTTCACGCCTCTTCTGATTTTAAGCGGGTGATGGTTACCGACAAGCCTTTGGTGGAATATTTAGCAAAGAATAAAAATCAAACGGGCATTATGGTGGCAAGAATGAAATAGGTTGGTGAATATATAATCCATACCTTTATCAAAATCCCAAAAACCCTTGTACGTCTTCGCAAGACTTACAAGGGTTTTTTGTTGCAAAATGACCTTACAAGAACAAAAATTTGAACATTTAATTGAAGGAATCTTAGCGAATGGTTACGCAATTTGTGATAATTTTTTAGAAGCCGATGAAGTCGAAAACTTGCTCAAAACCTTCTCTGCTCGATACGAACAAGGAATATTTAAGGAAGCAAGCATTGGTAAATCAGACCAAGTACAAAAAAACATTGAAATTAGGGGCGATGAAATTTTATGGCTTGAAAGCGAATCGGTTGATTTAGCGGAAAGAGTATTACTGGATAGAAATCAAGCTTTCGTGAATTATTTGAATCGAACCTGTTATTTAGGCATCAACGAGACAGAAATTCATTTTGCTAAATATTCGATTGGCAAATTCTATCGTCGCCATAGAGATACTTTTCAAGCTAAAAAAGGCAGAATTTTATCGGTAATTTATTATCTGAACATTAACTGGATTCCAAAGAATGGTGGAAATTTGATTATTTATGATTCAAAAAATAATGTTGAAAAAGCCATTACAATTGCTCCTTTAGCGGGTAGAATGGTATGTTTTGAAAGTGAAAAATTAGACCATGAAGTCACGGAAGCGTTTTCAAATCGTTTTAGTGTGACGGGTTGGTTATTAAATACCTAAATTTGTTAATTTTTTGGGGAATATTGGGGAGTTTTGAGGAACATAATCCGTTTTTGTCTTGAATACGGCTTTAAATAAACATTTTAACCTATTATAATTTTGATTGATACTCAACCAGTTGAACCTTTATTCGCTAAAAATATAACCTACAACTGAAAACAATGACCCCTTAAAACGTTATGGAATGATATTTTACTGATTTTAATCGTGATTCAACTAAACTTCTAAAATCATAAATTATCATATCATGAAAAAACATACTTTTTTAATTGTCGTAGTACTTCTTTTAATGGGTCATTTAGGAACCGCTCAAAGCAATTTATCTTTTGGTCCAATGATTGGAGTTAACGTAACTTCATTATCTGGAAAACCAAATGTATCGTCAAAAGCAGGGTTATTAGCGGGAGGATTTTTTAACTATAGTAGTAAAAATTGGTTTGGTGTAGGGGTTCAATTTCTTTATAACCAGATGGGTGCAAAATTAGATGCTCCCGCCGAGGAAATTAACTTGAATTATTTGCAAGTTCCAGTGTTATTTACGTACTATTTTTCAGGACAAAATGCGCCAGGTTCTTTCCGTCCTAAACTCTTTGTTGGACCTCACGTAAACTTTTTACTGAACGCAAAAAATAAAGATGGCAATGATTTGAATCCAAATAGCCTTTATTATAAAAATACCGAATTAGGGGTTACTCTTGGCGGAGGTTTCAATTATGCTTTGCAAAATAGAATGTGGATTAATGTGGATGCACGCTACGGAGTTGGTTTAACAGATGCTACGCAAGCACCCAACACTAACATTACTAATCGTGGATTTGGCGTGAATATAGGACTTAGCTTCCCTCTTGGAAATATTTAAAAAATAATTAACGTATAAAAAAAACCGTTCGAATACTGAACGGTTTTTTTTATGTCCGAAATGTCTTAAAATACCCATTTCTTGCGCATACCAATTTTAAAGATTTGATACGTATAAATTTCAAATAAAAGGAAGGTGCCACATTTTGTGACACCTTCCTAAAAAGGGAAATCTGAATTTAACTAACTAATGCCACTGTGCTAATACCATTAATAGTTGCTTTTCTTTTTCTGCTTGTTGTCAATAATCACGCCTGCTCCTGCACCAACACCCGCTCCAATTACTCCACCAATGATTGCTCCCTTGCCACGATTACTTTTGTTAATAATGGCTCCAGAAATTGCACCAACACCCGCTCCAATTAAAGCACCTTCAACGGGGCGACTAATTTTACGTTTCTTTTTAACGGGTGTAGCAACAATTGGTGGATTTGTTGCTATTGCTGGATTACTCGACAGATATCTATCTGGATTTGATTTGCTTATTTTATGGGCAGCATAATAAGTCGGTTTTCTTGAATCTTTTAAAGAATCTCGGGTGAATTGTTTGGCAGATTCTATTTTCGATTCCAAATTCATCGAATCAATCACCTCTTGTTTAGCCTCCGTAATTTTGGATTCCATTTTCATTGAGTCAATTACCATCATTTTGGCATCTTGAACTTCTTTTTTGGAATTGTCGCTGCAAGCCATCATCAGATAGGCTACGGACATAATCATCATAATCTTTTTCATAATATTAATCGGTTAAAATGATTTTCCATTTCAAACTTTTTGATTGGAAATTGTATTTTATTTTTCAGCATATAAATTTTATACACCAGTATCGCTACTACAATCTACGTACGATTTAACTCAAGATAAGGTTTAAAATACCGTACCACCTTAACAAGTATTAACTATTTATAGGATTGTTTAATTTTTTATTAACAAAAAATCCCTCAGAATTTAATCTGGGGGATTTTATTAATCCACACTATTTATTTGCCCCTTTTGAATATATACTTTCAGTGGGGTAAATATTAATATTTTAAAATAGATACTTCCGTGGATTGTGTCCCATCAGACAACTGGCGAAAGCAACACAACTATTTGATTTTCAATTAAAGATACATTTTGAAGTTCGGGTTTTTGCTTTCGCAAGTTGGCTTGTCTGGGCGACCCAGTTCAACACCAAGCCACGGGGAGGGAGGTGTTCTGCCAGCCGAGGAAACAAATTTATGACGGACATAAAAATGCCCTAAATTGTTGAATTTGGGGCATTTTTGTCTTTTGAAATATCTTGGGGTTTGGTTTTAAGGTGTTATAATACTTCTTCCGAAGGTGCTGCCGCAAGTGTTGTTGGTGAAAACACGCAACAACGGCGTGCAAAATTGGAACACCAACAACGGCATTAAAGAGCCGAGGCTTATTTATTCTTCTAAAATTTTGTCAGATAGGTCTAAACAATGACTTACTGCTCGTCTATATTTTTCCTCTCTTCCTGTTTTATTCATCATTCTTAAATTGAAAAGTCGAATTGAGGAAATTAATAATTCATTTTCAAGTGCGTTTTGGAAATCTTCTTGATTGATTAAAACTGTAATTTCATCACCTTCAGTTTTTTCTTCAAATGCGTTTCTTAAATCAATTCTTAAAGATGGTATAGCTTCTGAAAAGAACCTAAATGAATCATTGTTTTGTTTAAGGTACTTTAAAAAAGGTACTTTTGAAATATACAACATAAATGTTAAAGTATTGTCGGGTTCTTCAAACACCGACAATACAGGTACAGAATTAATATTTATTCTTATAATGCAATTAGATTTTTTTAAATAATTAGGTAAACAAGGGGTGTAGGACAAGTTTGTCAAGCTGCCATTTTTATTTGACTGACTAATTTATTCCACTCGTTATTTTTCAATGTAATTCTTAGATTTACTACTTGTTGAGCACCTTTTAATGTCCACCTTTGTCCCGATAGTTTCATTCTTTTTTGAA
>NZ_CBABQS010000059.1:0-30426 GCF_964672035.1 Arcicella sp. | reverse complement strand
ATGCGAGAATTTGCCTCCGTTGAGAAGAAGTTTAACGTTAATTTTGCGGGTGTTTCTACTTTATCTTGTTTTATGAGGGCTTCAATCATTAAAACTGATTCGTGTAAATAATAGTTATTCAAAGCCGCATGATAATTCTGACTTATTTTGAAAGTTTTTACTTTTGCATCTTTACTACCGCCAAAAGCAGAACCGCCCATAACATCCTTCAAACCTTCGGATGTAAATTCAAATTCATAATTCAAAATACCCATTGTGAGGGTATCTATGCTCATTTTGCCAATTTTTGCCCCTTTCAATTTTTTGTCAATTGGCGAAAATGAAATGTTAAAAACAGGCATCCCATCGTATTCTTGAAGGTCAGGTTGAATTTGATATTTATAGTTTTTCAAGGTTGATTTTTCTAAAAAATCGGGTGTTTTTGTTTCCAAAGTACGAATTACTAAATCTGCGCCATTACCAAATTGCAGATTTTCCCAGATTTCTTTGCCTTCGGTTTTCTCATAGCTTCGTCCTTTCAATAATTTAGCTACTTCGCCCAAATTTCCTTTATCGGGAAATGGGTATTTTTCAACCTTCAAAATTCCCTCCGAAATCTTCACAAAAGCAGAATCTAAAAACAATGATTCACGATAAAATCCTTGTAAAAAATAGGGATTGTTGTTATAGTTTTTTTCAAATCTTGACACCGCATAATCAATTATTTTACGACCATCTCGGGGTTCTATTTTTTTGTTCTCAACCGCTTGAATTTCAAAAATTAAGGAGTCTTTCTTTTCCTTAAATGCTAATAGACTCTTCCGAATATCTTTGAAATTTAACTTGGTAATAATTATACTGCCTGTATTTTGTAAAAGGATTGGATATTTCAAAATAAACTCACCCGATTCATTGGTCGTAACGCCAATTGCAGAAGTACTTGCCCCTTTTGCCGGGATACCCACGTACACACCCGATACTGGATTTTTGGAATTTTCATCGATGATTTTTCCAGAAACAAAAGTGAAACTTTGTGAAAAAGAAGCGGATAGTTTTATGAGTAAAAAACTGAAAATGAAGATATACTTTTTCACGATTGCTAAGAAGATTTTTTTTAAATTTACACGGTTAGTTTGACAAAATTAACGATAATTGAACAATTGACTCGAAATTTCGACCAAAAACAGGTGATTTTGATTAATAACGATGATTTTTCTTTGGAATTTCAGTTACTATTCAAATATTTACGGTCAGAAGTACACAGGAAGATGGTGAATTCTCGTTTGCGCATCTTTCTCAATGCTTTACTGAAACTTTTTTACTATCAACCAATTTTAAATTTAACAAAAAGTCATGAAAAAAATTATTGCGTTCTCCGTATTACTTTGTGGTTTATTTGTAGTAAGTCCAGCGTTAAATGCACAGACTGATACAAAACCAAAGAAAGAGAAAAAAGCTAAAGACACTGATGCTGATAAAGCAGCAAAAGATGCTGAAAAAGCGGCCAAAAAAGCGGCAAAAGATGCTGAAAAAGAAGCAAAGAAAAAAACGAAAGATGCTAAAGATACCAAAGAAGCTAAAGTGGATGCGAAAGTGAAAGATGCTGATAAAGCAGCAAAAGATGCTGAAAAAGAAGCCAAGAAAAAAGCGAAAGACGAAGCAAAAGCTGCAAAAGACGGGGTGAAAACTGCAACCGTTTCAACCACAGGTGATGCTAAAAAAGATTCAAAAGAGAAAATGACTGCCCAAGAAAAAGCGGCTAAAAAAGCAGAAAGAGATGCTAAAAAGGCGGATAAAACGGTTGATTCTAAGAAAGTTGTGGATAAAAACCCAACCGTTAAGCCTGAACCAACGAAAGTTATAAAGAAAGTTGACAAAGCAACTGAAAAAGCATCGGCTGGTGATGATAAAATTTCTGGAAAAGACGATAAAGGTCGTACAATCTATGAAGGTCCACGTGGAGGTCGTTATTACATCAATACAAACGGTAATAAAACGTATATTAAGAAAGCTAATTAGTGAACAGTTATTGGTAACTGGTTAATTAGGTATTGTGGTTTAACATAAAAAGAGATAGTCAAATTAATTTGACTATCTCTTTTTTTAAGAGATGACCACTAATGAATGACTAATAGCCAATAACTAATCACCAGTAACTGATAACTAATCCTCTCCAACGTATCTTTTTTCTTTGATAAATTTAGAAACTAACATGAAAATGATGACTTCAACAATCATTAATTTTACGAAAAACCAGTAGTAGGCAGATTCTGCACCACTTATTCTTAAATAGGCAAAATAGCCTCCCGTTGAAATACTTCCATTCATCAAAGAAACTAAATAATTGCCCAAAGAAACGGTCAATAATCCAATGGCGGCCATGGTACTTTTCATGTATTTTGGCGAATTTGTGTAGGCATATTCAAGGCAAGTAACCCACACTAATATTTCTCCCCAAGCCAAAATTAAATATCCAAATATTTGATTCCAAACCGATGGATGCCCTCCCGCATCAATGTCATCTTGTACACGAGCAATGATCACAAATGATAAGCAAGTAAATATTAAGCCAAGACCAATTTTGCGAAGTGGCGTAAGTCTAAGTCCCATTTTTTCACAAAAAGGATAAATTAAGTAAGTGAAAATAGGAAGGAAACTTACTAAAAATACGGGGTTTGCCAATTGTACTTGCGAAGGTAAAATCGCAAATCCTCCCCAAAAAGTTAAATCTAAATGTTTCGCTTGCAAAACCCACTCTGCCAAACTTTGATCCCACATGGCCCAAAAAAGAGGTATAAAGGCGAATACTAACAAAACTTTTCCAGCCGCCGCTAAACCTTCCTTGAATTTTGTGGCATTAAATTCAATTCCAGAAGGAGGCACAATAATGTATTTTTTACGACCTAACCAAAAAATTAACGTGGCTAATGCCATTAAAATACCTGGTACACCAAAAGCAACAGATGCGCCATACTTATCGTATAAAATTGGAATAAAAAAGTTGGAAAGCACCGAACCTGCATTGATAGAGAAGTAAAACCAACCATACACTTTAGACATCAAATGTTCATTAGTTTTATCAAACTGGTCGCCCATATTGGCAGAAACGCATGATTTTATTCCCCCAGCACCGATAGCAATTAAGGTTAATCCGTAACCAAACCATGTTAAATCCTTATCAAACATGGATAAAAACAAATGTCCAATACAGTAAATAATGGATACGTAAAGGATTACTTTATATTTTCCGAAAAACCAATCTGCCAATAAAGCACCAATCATGGGCGTAAAATAGGCTAAAGACACAAATAAATGCACTTGTTCATTTGATTTTGCTTCGGCAACGGCTTCTAAGGCAGCGTTTCCAGTAGGATTAAAAAATTGAGCAACTAAAAATACCGACAAAATTGAACGCATTCCATAAAAGCTAAATCGTTCGGCTGCTTCGTTACCAATGATGAAAGGAATGGCATGAGGATATTTTTCTGATTTAATTACTGGGGATTCAGTGGATGTTGATGACATAATTTTTGTGTTATGTGAAAAATGAATGTTTATGAAGAAAAGGTTATTGAAAACATATAGAAAAATAGTTGAGATAGGAAACAACGAAATTCATTTTTAGACATGTCGTATTTTCTAAATGAACAAATTAAGGGAATATTAATAAATTACGTTATTCTAAAATCGTGCTAATTTAATGTGAATCAAGTTTGTAAACAATTTTTCAATTTATTTGATAGAAATTTGATTGTTCTTGTTTTGTACTATTTTAATAAGAATGAATGATAAGTGTTCAATTCATTGTCTTTATCTAATATTGCATTTTTTAAAATCAAATAATAATTTGGAAATTCATGAAGACAATAATCACAAAATTACTAAATCGTCAATCACAAAATAAAAATTCGTGAAACATTTTGTGGAACACTTCTTTGCTTATGTGGATGGAATGATGGATATTTGGAGTTGAGAATCAGAAAAAACGTAAAATGGGTAAAATAATTGCCATAGCCAACCAAAAAGGAGGCGTAGGAAAAACCACAACTACCATCAATTTAGCGGCGAGTCTTGCTGCCTTAGAGTTTAGAACGCTCATCGTAGATGCCGACCCGCAAGCTAATTCAACTTCAGGTTTGGGTTATAATCCGAAAGGAATCGAAAACTCAATTTATGAGTGTATGGTCGATGGTGTGCTGGCTCAAGATATCATAATCGCTACTGATTTGCCGTATTTGCATATTATTCCATCTCACATTGATTTGGTAGGGGCAGAAATTGAGATGATTAACCTCCGTGACCGTGAACAAAAAATGAAAGAATCGTTGCAACCCATTCGGGATAATTACGATTTTATCATTGTCGATTGTTCGCCATCGTTGGGTTTAATTACGATTAATGCGCTAACGGCCGCAGATTCCATTATTATCCCTGTGCAATGCGAATACTTTGCTTTGGAAGGGCTGGGAAAATTGTTGAATACCGTAAAAATTATTCAATCCCGACTGAACACAAATCTTGCTATTGAAGGAATACTTTTGACGATGTATGATTTAAGGGTTCGTCTTTCTAATCAGGTTGTGGCAGAAGTTACTGCCCATTTTCACAATATGGTTTTCAATACAATTATTCCCCGAAATATTCGTCTCTCTGAATCACCAAGTTTTGGCGTGCCTGCCATCGCTCATGATTCAGAAAGTAAAGGAGCAATCAGTTATCTGAATCTTGCCCGTGAAGTTTTGGCAAAAAACGGATATGTTACACAAGAATAGGCGTAGGGTGTCAGGGATTTGGGAATTAAGGATTAAGGAATTGGGAATTAGCGATTAGGAATTTGAGATTAGATTTTAAGTATTTACTTCGAAAAGATTGAAATTTATTAGCAACTTTTTCAAAGCATCAACATTACTTACCAAATATCAAACTTTCTAAAATGACTAATGTCCAATCCCTAATCCGTAATCCCTACTTCCTAACCCATAACACCTAAAACTAATAAAATAATGAGTAAGGTAGAAATTCCAGTAATGAAAAAACGTGTTGGATTGGGGAGAGGCTTAGGAGCTTTACTTCAAGATTCCGACGAAGTAAATAACGTACAGCCTCGTCAGCCAGTATTGCCGCTCGAACGTTCATCTCGCATGGAACAAATAAGTTCGATGAATGACATTTCATTGGATTTAATTGAAACAAATCCGTATCAACCACGGACGCATTTTGATGAAGAGGCACTCAACGAATTAGCGGACTCTATTAAAGTACAAGGCATTATTCAACCCATTACGGTTCGTCAGATTGGTGTAAATAAATTCCAACTAATCTCGGGAGAACGCCGTTTGCAAGCCTCTAAACGGGCGGGTTTGACGAGTATTCCTGCGTATGTGAGAACGGCCAATGATCAGCAAATGCTTGAAATGGCCTTGATTGAGAATATTCAGCGTGAAAATCTGAACTCAATTGAGATTGCTCTTTCTTATCAACGTTTGATTACTGAATGTTCTTTGAAGCAAGAAGAATTAGGGGATAGAGTAGGTAAAAATCGTACAACGGTTAATAATTATATCCGTTTATTGAAATTACCTGATGTTATTCAAGTGGCTTTGAGAGATATGAAAATCTCCATGGGACACGCTCGTGCTATTATCAACATTACTGACCGAGAACAACAATTAGAAATTTTCAAAAAGATTATTGCCGATGATTGGTCAGTTCGTAAAGTGGAGGAAGCCGTGAGAGATTTAGCCGATTCTAACTTAGTGAATTCTGCCAAAAAAGCCATCGGTGGAGGAATTAAACAAGAAATTAGAAGTTTGCAATTTCGCTTGCAAGCTTATTTTGGCGCAAAAGTTGTCGTAAAAGCGGATGAAAAAGGAAAAGGAGAAATCAAAATTCCATTTACTTCACAAGCTGATTTGGATAAAATTTTATTAGCAATCAAAGCGTAGTGTATTGAGAAGACTTATGCCATGACTTCGAGTCATGGCATAAGAAAAAATTTATATTAAAAGCTTAAAATTTCTTAAATCTTTTCAATCAACGGAATATAAACTTTAATTTCACGTTTGATTTTTAAAAAATTTAGATGAAAAAATTATTGTTTTTATTCTTTTTAGTAAATCTAACTTCTAATATTCAAGGGCAAGTTATCAGGATCGACACTTCTAAAATTGTTAATATTGATAAAAAAATCAAGGTTTATAGTAAGCAAGATTCATTGAAAAAGTTCTATAAAATTATTCCAAGAACCTCAACTATTCGCTCAGCAATGGTGCCAGGTTGGGGACAGGTTTATAACCGTCAATATTGGAAATTACCATTAGTTGCAGGGGCATTTGCGGTTAATATTTATTTTATTGCTCGTAATGATATGCGTTACCATTACTACAAAAATATTTTAGGAAATACCTACGTAAACGGAACCGCCAGTACAACCACAACTTTCAACGTTCCTTTGTATGACGATGCCAATACCGTGAGAGAATATAACCAAGACCAGTTAAATAATATTGTGGCGGGTTATCGAAAAAATAGGGATGGTTCGTATCTGATACTATTGGCAGTTTGGGCTGCCAATATTGTGGATGCCAACGTTACGGCTCACTTAAAAACATTCGACATGACGGATGATATTTCTTTAAAAATACAACCAACATTTAGTAGCCCCGACATTATGGAACCCATTTTCGGAGCAAAATTAATCTTAGCATTTAAGTGAATTTAGTTATAAGTGATGAGTGATGGGTGATGGGTAAGAGGGGGTAATTTAAACCTGATAATTCATAATTTATCACTCATAATTCATAACTACTACCTAACAAAACATGAATATAGTATTACTCGGCTACGGCAAAATGGGTAAAGTTATTGAGAAAGTCGCAGAGAGTCGAGGTCATAACATTGTTGCCTGCATAGACGTTAATAATCGTCAGGAATTTGATAATTTAACTACTTCAAAGGTTGATGCAGTTATTGAATTCAGTCATCCATCCTCCGCTTTTCAAAACGTAAAATCTTGTCTTGAAAAAGGCTTTCCCGTGGTTTGTGGAACAACGGGTTGGCTCGAAAATAAGCCAGAAGTTGAAACGTTGGCTCTTGAAAAAGACGGTGCATTCTTTTGGTCTTCCAATTATTCCATTGGCGTAAATTTATTTTTTGAATTGAATAAAACCTTAGCCAAATTGATGGCTCCCCAGAAACAATACAGTGTATCTACTACGGAAATTCATCATACAGAAAAGAAAGATGCTCCTTCAGGAACGGCCATTACGTTGGCAGAAGGTATTATTCAAAATTCGGAAGGTAAAACGCAATGGGTAAGTAATGAAATTCCTAAACCCGAACAAGTAGCCATTTGGTCGGCTCGTGAAGGAAAAGTTCCCGGAACCCATATCGTAAAATATATTTCAGATATTGACCAAATCGAAATCTCACACGTAGCACACGGAAGAGAAGGCTTTGCCCTCGGAGCGGTTATTGCAGCCGAGTGGATAGTTGGGAAAAAAGGCGTGTTTGGCATGAAAGAATTATTAAGTATTGTGTAATTATCAGTGATTAAGTACGACCAATAAACAAGTTTAAAAGTATTAATTTTCATTCAGCAATCGTAAAAGCATTGTACATTTTAAGGTTTATAACTAAATTCTCTATGTATTTTATGTTTCTATGTGGTTGCAATTATTAAAATGTCAGAAAAAACAAAACCAGTTCAAAAATCTGCTTTTCGTGAGTGGATTGATTCAGTCGTTTTTGCAGTAGTTGCTGCTACGCTAATTCGATTCTTCTTTTTTGAAGCTTATACTATTCCAACACCTTCAATGGAAGGTTCTTTAATGGTGGGAGATTTCTTATTTGTTAGTAAGATGCACTACGGTGTTCGTACGCCAAAAACGCCTTTGCAACTACCCTTAACGCACCAAAAGATTTGGGGAACGGATTTGCCTTCGTATTCAACGTTGTTAGATTTACCCATTAAACGTTTGCCAGGTTTTTCAGAAGTTAAACAAGGCGATGCCGTAGTTTTTAACGTGCCAAATTACCTTCCAGATGGTGACGCACCCGTAGATTTAAGAACTTATTATATCAAAAGATGTATAGGAACACCGGGAAATACCTTGGAAATTCGTGATACACAAGTGTATATCAATGGAAAACCAATGGAAAATCCAGCGAGAATGCAACACGAATATTTATTGAAAGTAAAAGAAACATTGAATGATGAGTTTTTTGACAAATATGACATCACAAATGGCGTAGATGCCACGGGACAGCCTAATTTTAACTGGCAAGAAGTTCAATTAACTTCTCAGGATTCGGCAATTGTTGGCTTGCATGACTATGTGGTTAATACTTATTCATCGAATATTGAAGCGTTCAAAAAGTTAAAAAATTTCGTAGGTGTAGAGATTTTGAAAGCACCCAAAGGTACTCCCGATGGCGAAGATAGCATGACAAAAGATGATGCTTCAACCGCCATGTTTGGTCGTTCTTATATTTGGAATAAAGATAATTATGGCCCTCTATTAATCCCCAAAGAAGGTTCTACTATTCAATTGGATTCAATAAATGTTGATAAATATAAATATATTATCAAATATTACGAAGGCAATAAAAATGTAGAAATTGAGGGCTATACCATTAAAATTGACGGAAAAATCATCAAGTCTTATACTTTCAAACAAGACTATTATTTCATGATGGGCGATAATCGTCATCATTCTGCCGATTCACGTTATTGGGGCTTTGTTCCCGCTGACCACGTGGTTGGAAAAGCCGTTTTCGTATGGATGTCACTCGACCCAAATAAATCATGGTTCTCAAAAATTAGATGGAGTCGTTTATTTAGATTTGTGAATTAAATTGAAGGTAAAGAAGGGTAACGGGTACACGGTAAAAACAAAAGAGGTCAGAATCCAGTTCTGACCTCTTTTATGTTTTTCCCTGGTTAAATAGCGTTCTCCATTTACCGTGTACCGTTTACCGAAAACTACTCCACATAAAGAACCAACCCTTTCAGATAACTTCCTTCTGGATGAAAGAAATTTACAGGATGGTCGGCGGGTTGCGTGAGGTGATGCAATACTTTCACTTGTTTGCCAGCTTCTAAAGCAGCAGCCACGACCGTATTGTAAAATAAATCTCTATCTACAACCTGCGAACACGAGAAGGTAAATAAAATTCCTCCCTTCGCCAGTCTTTTAAAACCTTCGGCATTGAGTCTTTTATATCCTTGAACAGCATTATGTCGAGTGGCTACATTCTTAGCAAATGCGGGTGGGTCAAGCACAATAAGGTCATAAAATTGGTCGTTTGCTTTCAGATATTTCATCACATCTTCAGCGTAAACTTCGTGTGTAAGTCCTTGAAAATTATTGGCTTCAACATTCTGTGTAACTAAATCAATGGCTTTTTGTGAAACGTCCACCGAATGAACCAATTCGGCTTCAGCACCCAAAGCATAAATTGAAAATCCTCCCGAATAGCAAAATGAATTTAATACTTTTTTGCCTTTTGAATATTTTGCTAACAAAGCCCGATTGTCTCGTTGGTCAAGGAAAAAGCCCGTTTTTTGACCTGTTTCCCAATTTATCAAAAACTTAAAACCATTTTCTGAAACTTCGTGCGGTACAACACATTGTCCGAATAGATAACCATTCTGAACATTTTGAGCAAATTGTTTTGGCAATGTTCCGTGAGATTTATCGTAAACAGCCAATAATTTATCGCCAAAAACTCGTTGCAAAGCCATTGAAATTTTCTCTTTTTCAAGATACATTCCAATACTGTGCGCTTGGAAAACTGCAACGCCATTATAAAAATCAATGATTAAACCAGGACAGCCATCGCCTTCACCATGAATGAGTCTAAAACAGTTAGTGCCTTGAAAATCAATAATTTGACGAACTTCGTAGGCTTTTTGAATTTTACCAAACCAGAAATTTTCATCCGATTCCGTTTCTTGAAATGAGAATATTTTTACGGCAATACTGCCTTCGTGATAGTGCCCCGTGGCAAGATAATTCTTTTGAGAATCTAACACATCTACAACTTCGCCGTCGGCAGGCTTGCCAACAATTTTACCAATTGCCCCAGAGAATATCCAAGGGTGAAAACGTTTTACAGGGTTTTCTTTACCCGTTTTTAATATGATTTGTGATTTCATGGTGCAAAGATAAAGGTGTTTTTCGATGTTCAATGTTTGATTTTTGATGTTCGGTTTTCTGAAGGCAGTTTACTTACCCTAAACCAGCATATTATAAGAAAATACCAAACCAGTAATTATTAAATTATCGCTTTCCAAACATCGAAAATTATAAATCGAAGATCGAAAATCAATTCTCCTCACGTGCTTTGAACAATTTTTGTAACCAAGATTTCTCCTCAATTTCGTCTTCTTTTTTCTGTTTTTCCGATAATTTAAAACTTAAAAGAGTGGTTAAATCGGGTTGTCCTGCATCTACCCACGATGTAAACCAAAGGTCGCCAATCATTTTTATGGCTTGTTTCATTTGCCTTTCTACTTGATTATCAAGGGATTGGTGGTATTTCTTGGAATAGTCTTTTGCATAAACTTTAATATTTTGACCATTCCGTTCTTCAATACTGTATTTCTTAGTTTCTTTAAAATTTGCATTCAATTTTTGCTCAAATACTAATACAGAATCTAACGCTAAATTGGCATTTCTGACGGCTTGCCAAGCCCGCTTACCCACAAATCGTTCGTATTCGGCTGAGCCCACAAAGAAATCATAATCGTTATAATATAATTCTGGCAAGCGTGATTCCCAAAATCCATGAATACCAATTTGATTGGTTTTCTGGCCGTTATAATTTGAAGTTGTATGCAAAGGCACATTGGCATCAGCGATATAATGACCAATTTCAGCCGATAATTTCAAGATTCTTTGTGCATCATTTTCCCTAAAAGCATTTGTTAATTGAAATTTCATCAATTGAATTTGCCAAGGAACAATGCCATGCTTCATCAAAGTATCTTCTGTAAATTTTTCTACAGCATCATTCCAAAATATTGGAAGTTTATAAGTGGCACTGTCGCCATAATTATCCAAATCAATATAATGACGTGGCGCTTCGTATTTTACCGCATAACGGCGTTGGTCGGGGTCCACAGAATGTTCTATCACATAGCGAAGATGTTTTTTAAAGAAAGGCATCATTTCTGGTGGAAGCGTAAAAATTGCCAAACGATTGATTTGCTGATGAGCAAAAAATCCCCATTTTACATTTCGGATGTTTGATCCTGGATTATAAATGTTTGGAGAAAATATGATAGAAAAGGAAATAAGCGGATTAATTAGAATAAAAATTAAGGAAAATGGAAAAATAGATTTTTTCATAAACAATAGAAAAGTGGTTGAAATTGTGAGTGAATTTGAAATTTTACTTTTTATTACATTGATAATCAATTACTTAATTTTTTTTATATGAATTAATTTTACGTTCTACTATTGTTGACTATTAATTATTAACCATCAACTATTAACTTTTCCCCAATCAGTCTTGTGATTTAATAAAAAATCCGTACCTTTGCACTTCAAATTTAGAAAACAGGAAACCAATATTTATTCGGGAAATAAACATGGCAAATCACAAATCATCATTAAAGAGAATTAGATCTAACGAAGCGAAAAGATTACGTAACCGTTATCAACACAAAACTACCCGTTCAATGGTTAGAAAATTGCGTGATACACACGATAAAGTTACCGCAACTGATCTTTACAAAAAAGTTTCTTCGGCTTTAGATAAATTAGCAAAAAGAAATGTTATTCACAAAAATAAGGCTTCTAACTTGAAATCAAAGTTATCAAAGTTAGTGAATAAATTGGCTGCATAATTTAGCCAAAACATATTCCTATTAAAAGACCCTACTGAAATTAGGGTCTTTTTTTGTTTGTATGCCATTTAGGTAATAACTTGTATTTTATACAGCGCTATACAACTGTATCTACAATTTATGAACCACTACGAAATAGAGCATCTCAACATTAAATCTTGGGCAGAAGAAGACCGTCCCCGAGAAAAGCTTCTCATTAAAGGAAAAGCAGCTTTGTCAGATGCTGAATTATTAGGAATCCAAATCGGTTCTGGAATCCGAAATATGACGGCGGTTGAATTAGGTAAACTGATTTTACAAAGTGTCAATAACGATTTAAATCAGTTGGCTCGTCTTTCCGTGAAGGATTTATCAAAATTTAAGGGTATTGGCGAGGCAAAAGCCATCACGATTGTGAGTGCCTTAGAATTAGGTCGGAGACGAAAGACTTCTGTAACGCCTGAACGAGTACGAATTAACTCCTCACGAGATGCGTATGAGGTTTTGAAGCCGCATTTGATGGATTTACCCCACGAAGAATTTTGGATTATTCTGCTAAACCGAGCTAATCAAGTAATGAAATGTGAACGTATCAGTAGCGGAGGAGTTTCTGGAACCGTAGCTGACCCCAAAATGATTTTTAAAGTGGCTTTAGAACATCTTTGTAGTGCCATTATTCTTGCTCATAATCACCCATCTGGCAATCTTACGCCCTCGCAAGCGGATAAAGACTTAACCAAAAAACTTCGTGAAGCAGGCTCATATTTGGACGTTCCCGTTTTAGACCATGTTATTTTTACTGATAAAGCTTATTTGAGTTTTGCCGATGAAGGCTTGATTTAATTATGAGTTGAGCGGGGTGCGCAACCTTATGAGCTATAAATTTTTTACATCGAATATTTCTCTAAATTTTCTTTAATTCTGGAACTTAAAAAATAAGAATCCGCTTCTTTTTAACTCATAACTCATAACTCATAACTCATAACTCATAACTCATAACTCATAACTCATAACTCATAACTCATAACTCATAACTCATAACTCATAACTCATAACTCATAAGGTTACGCACCCCGCTCAACTCATAACTCATAAGGTTACGCACCCCGCTCAACTCATAACTCATAAGGTTACGCACCCCGCTCAACTCATAACTCATAAGGTTGCGTACCCCGCTCAACTCATAATTCTAAAAATGTGACTTTCAGAAAACGTCTTCAATATTTTTTGGTAAAACGCTTGAACATTTCTAATAAAAATGCCTTAGCACTTATTTTAGAAGGAAAAATAAAAATAAATGGTGAAACTATATTGGAAAATATAGTGCTCAATTTAGGCGATTCAGTCGCTTTTGAAGACCAAATTTTGCAAGCAAAAAAGGATTTTATTTACCTCGCTTTCTACAAACCAAGAGGAATTGAGACTACCTTAAATCGTCAAATTCAAGACAATCTAAAGGATATTTTACCTTTTCAAGAAGAGCTTTTTCCAGTTGGACGATTGGATAAAGAATCGGAAGGCTTATTGATTTTGACCAATGATGGAAGGGTTTTTGATAAAATATTACGTCACGAATACCAGACAGAAAAAGAATATTTGGTGACAGTAGATAAAGAAATTGACGGTGAATTCATCAAAAAAATGTCTGAAGGAATCAATATTTTGGGTAAAATGACTTTACCTTGTCAGGTAGAGAAAATTGATAATTATACTTTCAAAATTATTCTCGTACAAGGCTTGAATCGACAAATTAGAAGAATGTGCTATAAACTTGACTACGAAGTATTACAATTAATTCGTATAAGAATTGGAGAGGTAGGATTAGAAAAGCTACAACCAAATGAGTTTCGATATTTTAACCCATAAAAAAACCTTCCCAATATTGAGAAGGTTTTTTTATGAATTTAGATGATTAACATCGCATCTCCATAAGTATAAAATTTGTATTTTTCCTTGATGGCAATGGCATAAGCTTCTTTGATCAATTCAAATCCACCGAAGGCAGAAGTCATCATAATCAATACAGATTCTGGTAAATGGAAGTTTGTTAACAACGCATTTGGAATTCTTACATCGTAAGGAGGGAAGATAAATTTGTCCGTCCAGCCATCTATTGGCTTTAAATGTCCATCTGCTGATACAGAAGATTCTAAAGCTCTCATCACGGTAGTTCCGATGGCACAAATCTTTCTTTTGTTATCAATTCCCTCATTTACAATATCACAGGTTTCTTGGGGAATGTTAAAATTCTCAGAATCGGTTTTATGTTTCGTCAAATCTTCAACATCCACCGTTCGGAAAGTTCCTAAACCAATATGAAGGGTTAAAGGGGTGAAATTGATTCCTTTCAACTCCAAACGTTTCATGATAATTTTGCTAAAGTGCATTCCTGCTGTTGGAGCGGCAACCGCCCCTACGTGTTTTGCATAAATTGTCTGAAAACGCTCTTCATCGGCTGGTTCAACATTACGTTTAAAACGAATTTCGTCTGGAAGTGGAGTTTCACCTAATAAATGAATTTGCTTCATCAAAGCATCGTGGTCGCCATCGTATAAGAAACGAATTGTACGGCCACGAGAAGTAGTGTTATCGATAACCTCGGCCACTAAATCACTATCGCCAAAATATAATTTATTGCCCACACGGATTTTACGAGCAGGATCCACCAAAACATCCCAAAGACGGTGTTCACGGTTTAATTCACGTAATAAAAAAACTTCAATTTTTGCACCTGTTTTTTCTTTTTGACCGTATAAACGTGCTGGAAATACTTTGGTATCGTTGGTAACCATTACATCACCATCTTCAAAGTATTGCAAAATATCCGTAAACATTTTGTGTTCAATCGTTTTTGTTTTACGATTAACCACCATCATACGTGATTCTCCACGATGTTCGGTTGGGTATAATGATATAAGATTGTTGGGTAAATCGAACCTAAATTCGGACAATTTCATTCTAATGATATTTGCGGTTTTTTCGCCTGGAATCATGTGCTTTTGTTTTTTATACTATTCTTATTGTGATAAATGGAGTTGGTTTAGCGATTTTCAACGAGCAAAAATCTTAAAATTATACCAAAGTCCAATGCCCAAAGACCAATGACCTCAATACGATTCTTGCAAATATACAATTTTGAGATAGGGCTTGTCAATAGAAATCGAGAATAAGTTTTAAAATAATTATTGAGTGATTGGCTATTTTAAGGGAATTAGTTGGTTGAATGGATATAATGGCATATTTCTAAGGATTGTAAAACATATTAAAAACCCCAAAAAAATCCAAATTCTTTTATTATTTAACAAAAATTTCCTTGAAATAGTTGTATTAAAAAAAACGTCTATGATTTTTAGAGCAAAAAAAGGTAGGATAAAAAAAATTAGCGGGTTATGATGAAAAGCATTTTTGAAATTTCCGTGTAAAATAGAATGCAATGCTCGCTGACCTCCGCAACCTGGGCAATAAAATCCCGTCAAATTTTTGAAGAAGCAAACGGGTAAAAAACGTAATTCTGAAGGATTCCAGAAAAAATAAAAGGCGGTAATGACTACCGTCAATACCGCCAAAAGTATTTTATAACTGTTCATTTATACGGATTTTGTATAAACATTTGTTTTGGCAATAATATCGTGAAGTGTTTGCTTTTTTTCGGTGAAAAAAGCCATCAAATAGCCAATGAGGCAAATAAATCCAGAAACTAATCTTGAAATGTTACGAATAAGTGCTTTTTGGGTATCTAAACGGTTGCCGTTTTCATCCGCCACAATTAAGCCCATCGCACTTTTGCCAATGGTTGCCTGACGCTCCGATGATTCCATGTAGGTAAAATATCCCACTTGAAGCGCAAAAGATACAACTTGCAATAATAAACTTGCACCCATCATGGCAGCAACCATACCTGCCGAATCACTTGTTTCAGTGGCGGAAGCACCAACAAATCCTACGGTTGCTAAGAAACCGAAGAGAATCATCGTTACGACGGTAAGAATAATAATGTCAATTAAAAAAGCAATGAATCGCTTGCCGCCATCGGCTAATTGTAAATTTGTCATAATGAAAAGTGAATTTTAGGGTTTGACTGTTAAATACTAACACAAGAAAGACAATTTTCCCAAAAAAGCCAAACGTTAACTCGAAATTTTCATTTTTGTTTTAAATTCAAATTACTTAAAAGCATGCTTGATAAAACAAATGTGTACAGGATGGGTTAAATATCAATAGAACAATCGTTTATAAATTTAAAAAGATGTCAAAAGTATCAATTTTTTGGTTTCGTAGAGACTTACGTTTACATGATAATGCGGGATTTTATCACGCTTTAAAATCTGGAAATCCAGTGTTGCCTATTTTTATTTTTGATAGAAATATTTTGGATAAATTGGAAAATAAAAAAGATAAGAGAGTTGAATTTATTCATGAAGTTTTAACAGAAATGCAAGTGGAGTTAAATAAATTTGGCTCAACACTTTTGGTAAAATACGGAACACCCGAGGAAATTTTTCCTGCATTATTGAATCAATATGATGTTTCTGCGATTTATACAAACCATGACTATGAAACTTACGCACACGCAAGGGATAATGATGTGCTCGAATATGCCATGGCGGAAGGCGTGGAGTTTAAAACGTACAAAGACCATGTTATTTTTGAAAAAAATGAAGTACTTTCTGGAGCAGGTACACCGTATACCGTTTTTACTCCTTACAGCAGAAAATGGAAAGAAAAGTTAAATGAGTTTTACTTGAATCCTTATCCAAACGAAGTCCATTTTGATAAGCTCTTAAAGACCGAAAAAACAGAAATTCCAAGTTTGGAATCCATGGGTTTTATAAAAATTAGCGGACATTTTCCAAGTAAACAAATTCGTGATAGTATCATCAAGAACTACGCAGAAAAGCGTGATTTCCCGGGAGTTGAAGGTACTTCGAGATTATCTGTGCACCTCCGTTTTGGCACGGTAAGTATTAGAGAATTAGCTCGTAAAGCTAAAGATTTATCCGAAACGTGGCTTAATGAGCTAATTTGGCGTGATTTCTATTTTAATATTCTTCATCATTTCCCTCATGTTGGTCAGGGGCATGCGTTTAGGAAAGAGTACGAAAAAATTCAGTGGCGTAATAATGAAAAAGAATTTCAACTTTGGTGTGAAGGCAAAACGGGCTATCCAATTGTGGATGCGGGAATGCGAGAATTGAACACCACTGGTTTTATGCACAACCGAGTGCGGATGATTGTGGCCAGTTTTATGATTAAACACTTACTGATAGATTGGCGTTGGGGTGAGGCCTATTTTGCCCAAAAACTAATTGATTTTGACCTTTCAGCCAACAATGGAGGATGGCAATGGGCAGCGGGAAGCGGATGTGATGCGGCACCTTATTTCAGGGTTTTTAATCCAAGATTGCAAACCGAGAAATTCGATAAAAATTTGGACTACATCAAAAAATGGGTGCCAGAATTAAATAGTTTGGATTATCCCCAACCAATCGTAGATCATGATTTTGCTCGTAAAAGAGTGTTGGAAGTGTACCAGAAAGCATTGAAAGGGCAACTGTAAAAAAACGAGGAGTTATAAATTAGATTATAACTCCTCATTTTTTAATTAAATCTCAATTCATTTCGAAGACCCGAATATTTTCTTAAATCTAAAGTTATGGCCCCAATTTTAAGTTCAACTTCTGCCCGAACCGGAATTTTATTAGCATCATCGGTTACCCAAAGTTTTACAGATTCTTCATCTTGAAAAAAGTTATTTTTTGGTAATTGAGGCGTGATTTTGAAAGTGCTTATTTTGCCAAATTTAGTTTTCAAAACTTCTTTTCCTCTATATTTCAAACGCATATTATACACTTCTCCCTCAAAAAAGAAAATGACTGGGACACTTTCTCCGATGGCCATTTTTGAAAAATTAATGGTTCTCAAATAATAATATCCACTCACCACGTCTTGCACATTATTGGGCAGTTGGAACGTTTTTTTTTCGTTATCATCGTCAATGTCGTACTGTTTTGCTGTATTTGCTTCGTGATTAAAAATGATTTTTTGTTCATTTTTGTAATTTCCTTCTTCTTTTTTCTGGTAAAAAAGTTGGGGCAAAATCATCGCCGAATCAATATAAGAGGTCCACACATCACGCACTTTCGTAAACCAATCGGTCATTCCAACCGTTCGAGCCACAATATTTACTTTATAGCATTGACGGCCATTAGCATTTTGAAATTTATTATCCACATCCACAATTGCTTCAGCCGCATTTACAAAACCGTAATGCACACGATACTCAATGTGTTCACCAGTTGTAAAACTTGTTTGTTCAATGACAGGCTCTTTCTCAGCAGATTTAAAACTCATTGCTGAAAAGATTAAAGCAATTGCAAAAAAGTATTTTTTCATTTTACAGAAATTGTGGTAGTTTATCAGTTATATTTTCTGACTAAATAGTTTAAAAAACCGTCAAAATCGTTCTTGAACTGGGTTTTGAAAATATTTTCAAATTCATTTTGCTTAGAATTGTAGGTTTTAAAACTTACAAAATAAGCATTATTCGGTAAATCATTTTTGTTAAATTGATGCTTTGGTAAGTTTGGTAAGTTTGGTAATTTACGATAAATTGTATCTTGACTCTGTTCGATTTTTTCAATTAACGAATATTTTAATGAATCCTTATACTTATACGTAAAATTTGGCAGAAAGGTTCTGTACAAACTATCCAACTTCAATGTACCACGATTGAGGAGTATGATGAAAGAATCTCGGAAAATCTTTGATTGGGTAAATCGCTTAAATTGCTCAGAATCAGTGCCATACTTAAATTTTAAAAATCTTTTTGCGCCATAATCGCCAATAAAATTAGCCAAATTTTCACTTGTTTCATGGTCATTCTTCACAAAAATCGTTCCATGCGTCATTTCGTGAATAATCAAACTCGCCAATTTCCCATCGGGATAATATAGCATGTTTGATAAAATTGGCTCGGGCAACCAACCTAACGTAGAATAGGCAATACCTTGTCCCATTTCGGTGTCGTAGCCCTTTGATTTCCAGTTATTTTGTTCTTTTACGGCGGCGGTAGAGTCAAAAAAACCTTTGTAGGTAAAACTGCCAATAAACCAACTCACAATCGGAAAATCAAATTCCTTTGCTTCCATTTTGTAGGGTTCAGCTACCGTTAATAGATGAACTAATGGCTGACCATTTTGATTATAAAGTGTTTGGTAAACATCTGGATTATCGTGCAATCCTAAAGAGTCAATCGCATATGTTCGAACTTCTTGAATGTATAAAATGCGCTTTTTGAGGGAATCGGGAATGGATTTATCTTGCAGAACTTCTTTTAGTGGGCGAGTATTAAAAGCAATATCTAAACCTCCTTTTGCTTGTTGGTAAAAATATTGAACCCATGATTTTTGCCAAATTAATAAACTGATAATTAAGACAATAATACTCATCCAAATTATTCTTTTGCGTTTTTCTTTTCTTTGTTTTTGAAGTAAAATCATGATTGGAATTGAGCACGGACTATTTGTAATCCTGAATATTCAAAATATTTTGACAAAACTGATATTCGGATGCTTGATTTGAACAGATAAATAATAATCGATTTTTTGAATATTCTTGTACATTGCGAAGATACCAAGCTGATGCTTCTACATCAAGATTTGAAGTAGGCTCATCTAACATCAAGATTTCACAATCCGACCAAAAGGCTAAGCCCAATTTTACCCGTTGCTTCATACCTGAAGAAAAGAACTTTACTTCTTTATTTTTGGCTTTGGGTAATTCAATAAAATCAATGAATTCATGAATGGATAAATTATTTTTGAAGGGCTTGAATTTGGTATGAAATTCAATGATCTCGGTCAAAGTGAAGTCTTCAATGAGTTCTAAATAAGGGGCCGCTACGATTAGATGCTTGTAATAATTATCAACGAGAATTGATTTTTGTTGATTTTCGTATTGGATAAGTCCTTCAGAATGAGGCATAAAGCCCGAAAGTACTTGGAGTAAAGTAGATTTGCCACTGCCGTTTGCTCCAATAAAAGTGTAAGATTCTCCTGATTGAAATTCGTAATTCAAATTTCTGAAAACCCATTCATTCCTAAATTTTTTACCAAGATTTTGAGCAATTATTTTCAATGTATTTATGAATTATGAGTGATGAATTATGAATTATTCTGTCAGAATTTAAAGAATATCATGCTCTACAAAATTATGTCATAAAACCTTTAAATTCATAATTCATAACTCACAATTCATATTTATCAAGAAAGTCCTTTCATGATTCCTCTTTCCGAATTGCGAATAAAATTAACAATTTCGTCTCTTTCGGCGGAGGCTGGGAGATTAATTTCTATTTGTGAGAGGGCATCATTGTTATTGAAATTTTTCAGATAAACATAACGATACGTTTCTTGAATTTGCGTGATTTGTTCATCCGTAAACCCACGTCTGCGAAGACCAATTGAATTTATTCCAGCGTAAGAAAGCGGTTCACGACCCGATTTTGTGAAAGGAGGAACATCTTTACGAATTAAAGACCCACCCGAAACCATTGAGTGACGACCTATTTTTACAAACTGATGCACGGCACTTGAACCTCCTACAATTGCAAAATCCCCTACTTCTACGTGTCCTGCCATTTGTACACTATTGGCTAAAATACAGTTGTCGCCAATCAAACAATCATGGGCAACGTGAACATAAGCCATGATTAGACAATTTTTTCCAATTTGGGTTTTATGCTTATCACTCGTTCCACGATTAATGGTTGCACATTCTCTGATTGTTGTATTGTCTCCAATAATTGCAAAGGTATCTTCTCCACCAAATTTTAAATCTTGGGGAATTGCGGCAATTACTGCTCCAGGAAAAATACGGCAATTTTTACCGATTCTGGCGCCTGGAAAAATGGTTACGTTTGAACCAATCCAACTACCATCACCAATTTCTACATTTTGGTGAATAACAGTAAAAGGTTCTACTACCACATTTTGTGCAAGTTTAGCTTCTGGATGTATGTATGCTAATGGTTGTGTCATTTTTTTTCTTAGTTAAAGAGTTATAAAGTTGTAAAAGTCAAAGAGTTGTTTAATACTCTATACTGAAACTATTAAGTTACTTTAACTATCTAACTGCTTTAACTTTTTAACTTTTACGAACTAAACTTGCGGTCATATCTGCTTCACAAACAACGACTCCGTTTACATAGGCCCGTCCGTGCATCTTTGCAATTCCCCTACGTATGGGGGCTAATAAATCACATTTGAAAATTACGGTATCTCCTGGTACAACACTTTTGCGGAAACGACAATTTTCGATTCCTACAAGATATGGCCAGTAATTTTCTGGATCTGGAACTGAACTCAAAACCAAAATACCGCCCGTTTGTGCCATAGCTTCTACCTGCATAACACCCGGCATGACTGGGTTGTTTGGAAAATGTCCCGTGAAATAATGTTCATTCATCGTTACATTCTTAATTCCTACCACACTTTCATCATCCAAATACGTGATTTTATCGACCATTTGGAAAGGATAACGATGGGGTAATAATTGATAAATACGCTCGAAATTAAAAATTGGTGGTTGTTTTGGGTCATACTGAGGAACGTTATTCTTCTCAGTTTCTTTCATCAATTTTTTGATTTTCTTGGCCAATTCAACATTGGCAGCATGACCAGGACGAGCCGCCAAAATTTGGGCTTTAATCGGGCGACCAACCAATGCCAAATCTCCTACCATATCCAATAATTTATGGCGAGCCATTTCATTTGGATAGTATAATTCCAAATTATTAAGAATGCCTCTTTCCTTTGAAACGCTTACTTTTGGTTTGTCCAACATCACCGCTAAACGATCCAATTCTACATCGCTATAATCACGGTCAGCAATCACAATAGCATTCGATAAATCGCCACCTTTAATTAAATCTGCGTTAAAAAGTGCTTCTAATTCATGCACAAAACAGAAAGTACGACATTTGGCAAAATTCTCATTGAATTGCTCAATATTGGTCAAATTTGCGTGTTGACTCGATAAGAATTTAGAATTATAATCAACCATTGCCGTTAAACGATAGTCGTTCAAAGGCAAAGCCGCTAATTCAACTCCTCTTTCATTATCTTTGAAACGTACTTCAGAAGGAATTTCAAAAAATTTACGATTAGCATTTTGTTCTTCCAAACCTGTGTCCAAAATTGCTTCCACAAATTTTATCGCACTTCCATCCATAATAGGAGGTTCGGGCCCATCTAATTGAATCAAAACATTGTCCACCTGACAACCAACCATTGCCGCCAAAACGTGTTCTACTGTATTTATTCTTGCACCGTTATGTTCGATAGTCGTTCCTCTGGAAGTATCCACCACATAATCAACATCGGCATCTGCGATGGGTTGCCCAGGTAAATCAATTCGTTGGAACTTGTAACCATGATTTGGGGGAGCAGGAACGAAAGTCATATTGGCGAGAACGCCAGTGTGCAAGCCTACGCCCGATAAAGTAATGGCTTTTTGAATAGTATGCTGTTTATTCTTCATTTTTTACTGTTGCAATCGCATAATTATCATAGGATACATCAAAAAATGAGACCTATTTTTATGAGATTTAATAATTCATTTTATTTATAAATACTATTTTGCACTCGTACGTTTTGCGTTGATTTTTTGATTACTTCTCTCCCAGTTTTTCTTCAACTGCTCTTAATCTTTGTTCAATTTTAGGTAAGTTTTTATACAAAACCTGCGATTTTAAGTTATTGTGGCTATCCTGAGCCGGTGAACCAGCCATTATTCTACCCGATTGTCTCACGGTTTTTGTTATTCCAGATTGAGCCGTTACAATCGTTTTATCAGCAACAGTGATATGTCCCGCCATGCCTACCTGGCCGCCAATCATACAATTTTCACCCACTTTTGTTGAACCAGAAATGCCCGTTAATGCCGCAATAACGGTATTTTTGCCTATTTCTACATTATGAGCAATTTGTACTAAATTATCAATTTTAACGCCTTCTCTCAAGATAGTTGAACCAATTGTGGCTCTATCAACCGTTGTATTTGCGCCAATACTTACATTATTTTCCAAAATCACATTACCCAATTGAGGAATTGTGGCGAAAGTACCGTCTGCCTGTGGAGCAAAACCAAACCCATCCGCTCCAATAACAGCATTAGAATGGATAGTGCAATTATCACCGATAATGGTATTATGATAAATTTTTGCTCCTGAATAAATCGTACAATTATCTCCAATGACACAGGCATCAGAAATGGTTACATTTGGGTAAATTTTAGCGTTATTCCCAATTGTACAATGCTCGCCAATATAGGCAAATGCACCTATATACACATCTGAGCCAATTTTTGCGGTTGAACTGATGAAGGAAGGTTGTTCGATTCCTTTTTTATTTTGGGCTAAAATTTTCTGATACTCTTGAAGTAAGGTGGTGAAGGCGGCATACGCATTTTCAACTAAAATTAAGGTAGTTAGGTACTGTTTTTTAGGTTGGAATTGATGATCGACAATTACTGCGGTAGCCAGGGTAGTGTAGATATAATGTTCATATTTTGGATTTGCCAAAAAGGAAATTGTTCCTGTTGAACCTTCTTCTATTTTTGCTAATTGGTTAATTTTCAAGGTTTTATTACCTTTAACTTCACCATTTAGCATTTGAGCAATCTGTTCAACCGTAAATTCCATATTTATATCTTTGTTCTTGGTTATAAGTAAAATAGTTAAAAAAAAGTGCTAAAATTCAAATTCTGAAATTGTTTGAATATCAGGCAAACAACCAGATTTAGAACCAAGTACGTAATTCTAAAATTATTCTCGCAAATATACGTCCTTTGCCCAACAAATATAGTATTTTTTCACTACATTACTTAAAGCCTTGATGGTCGGCAAATCGGAAGCATCGGCAATATCAACCACTAATTTATTCTTCGTTAAAATGTTAATCGCTTGTTTTTCAGACAGATAAGCCTCGTTTGAAATGGTGCCATCTACCACAAAATACGACAAATTATCATCATTGATTTCATCATGATTTAGAAAATCATTTTTAATTTTTTCAAGAAAAGCCTTTTCAAAAGGTTCATCGGAAATTATTATTTTATATAATTTCCTTTCTAATAATTTTTTACAAATTCCCGCAAGGATAAAGTCACTATGTTTCGACCAGATTTTCACGCAAGCCCAAATATCGTTATCATCCATCTCGGTGAATGCCTGCAAATAAGATTTATCTGATACAAATTCTGCTAAGGTTACATCATTTTTGAGAAATAAACCGAAACCTTCCGTGGCAAAAACTTCAACCCCCGATTTTACTAATTCTCTGGCTCGCCTTACAATTTGGGATAGCATGACTTCGGCACAAATTGAGGTTTTATGCAAATAAACTTGCCAGTACATCAACCTTCGAGCGGTTAAAAAGTTTTCGACAGAATAAATTCCTTTTTGTTCAACTACCAAATTATCATCGACAACATCGAGCATTTTTAAAATTCTTTCTGCGCCAATATTTCCTTCCCGAACGCCCGTAAAAAAACTGTCTCGGTTTAAATAATCCATTCTGTCAACATCTAATTGACTGGAAATGAGTTGATTAAAGAATGGTCGGTGGTATTCTCCAATAAACATCTTAATTGCCAGTGAGAGTTTTCCTTCAAATTGCCGATTCAACTCTTCCATTAAAAGAAATGAAATTTGTTCGTGTGGAACCTGATTTAAGATATGACGCTCCAATACATGAGAAAATGGTCCATGCCCAACGTCATGTAAAAGAATGGCAATTTGTGCCGATTCGCATTCGTCATCAGAAATGGGATGCCCTTTTTGTCGTAAAGTAGTAATTGCTTCATTCATCAAATACATAGCTCCCAAAGCATGATGAAATCGAGTATGTAATGCACCTGGATATACCAATTCGGCCAATCCTAACTGCTTAATGCGTCTAAGTCGTTGATAATAAGGGTGTTCTATGAGGTCATAGATAAGTTCAGAAGTTATATTAATGAATCCGTAAACAGGATCATTAATAATTTTGCGTTTGTTTATCATGTAATTTTTGGTAAAAAACTTAATAAAATTAAGACTAAACAACCTAAAAACAAAAATGAAGATTAACTTTACAATGTACAATTGAGAATTGACAATTGATCATTAAGCATAATTTCCAATTATAAGCTTTTACTTATTAACCCAATTTCTCTACTTACATTATCAATTTTCCATTTTTAATTATCAATTAATAAATATGACATTTGTAGCCTTAACCGAAAAAATCAAATCATTAGCCGCTGCCAAAGGAGGTATTGGTTCATCAATCAAATTTGCCACCGATGCAGGGAATGTTTTTTTAACTGCTGATGGCGTAGTTTCAAATGATGATGCTACGGCTGATTGTACCATTAAAGTATCTCAAAGCGATTTAGAAGGACTGATGTCGGGAGATTTAAACCCAATGACTGCCTTTATGTTTGGCAAATTAAAAATCGATGGAGATATGGGGGTGGCTATGAAATTGAAAGATTTATTTTAAAAAATAGCCATGAGTTATGAGCTATGAGTTTTAAAGTCTAATCTTTGATAAAACTCATTTTCATATTTACTCATAGCTCAAAACTTAAAGCTCAAAGCTATGAACGAAACAATAGTAGCCCTTGCAACCCCTGCGGGGGTGGGGGCTATTGCGGTTATAAGAGTCTCGGGTTCCGAGACTTTTCCGATTGTGAATAAACTTTTTAGAGGTAAAAATCTTGAAAAACAAGTGTCACACACCATCCATTTTGGCACCATCCGAGAGGGAGAAATGATTATTGATGAAGTATTGGTTTCTTTATTCAAGGCACCTGCTTCATATACCCGTGAGGATACGATTGAAATTTCCTGTCATGGTTCTGATTATATAATTCAGAAAATATTAAAACTTATTCTTCTTGAAGGGGCAAGGCTTGCCAATGCTGGTGAATTTACGCAAAGAGCCTTCTTAAACGGGCAATTAGACCTCGCCCAAGCCGAAGCGGTTGCCGATTTAATTGCCTCAGATTCAGAGGCTTCCCATCAAACTGCGATCAATCAAATTAGAGGAGGATTTTCTAAACAAATTGCGCAACTAAGGGAGTCATTAATTCATTTTGCTTCCATGATTGAGTTAGAATTAGATTTTGGTGAAGAAGACGTGGAATTTGCGGATCGTGATGATTTGCGGCAATTAATTTTCCAAATTCAAGCCGTTTTAGTACCGTTAATTGAGAGTTTCTCGTTGGGAAATGTTATCAAAAATGGCGTTCCAACGGTGATTATTGGAAAACCAAATGCAGGAAAATCTACACTTTTAAATCGCCTTTTGAACGAAGAAAAGGCCATTGTTTCAGATATTGCTGGCACAACTCGTGATGTAATCGAAGATGAATTACTGATAGAGGGAATTCGTTTTCGATTAATTGATACGGCTGGATTACGTACCGCTACCGACACGATTGAGGCAATAGGAGTAGAGCGTACGATGCAACAAATGGAAAAGGCAAGTTTAATTATTTACTTGTTTGATGCTTCTGAGATAGATTTGTCGTTTATCAGTAATCAATTATTAGAATTTAATGCCCCTTATCTATTAGTCGGAAATAAAATGGATAAATTATCACCCGAAAAAAAAGCTGAATTTGAAAAAGTTCATCCAGATATTATTTGGATATCTGCTTCTAATGATTTGAACATTAATGAGTTAAAAAATATTTTAGTTAAAAAAGTAAAGGCCAAAGAAATAAAAACGGGCGATACGGTAGTAACAAATCTTCGTCATTTTCAGCATCTTTCTCAAACCAACGAAGCTTTAGAAAATGTTTTGGAAGGATTAAATCAAAGTATTACAGGTGATTTTTTGGCGCAAGATATTCGTTTTGCGTTACATCATTTAGGCGAGATTACTGGTCAGATTACAACGGATGACTTGTTGGCAAATATATTTGGAAAGTTCTGTATAGGAAAGTAAGATACCCTACTAAAACAATACAAAAACCCTTGTAAAACGCTTTAAAAGGCTTTTATGAGGGTTTTCTTTTTTCCTTACTATTGGTTCATATTGGTTTAATAGTGGTATTTTAGGGGTTTATTTCTGATTTATTTGTACCTTTGAATATTCCTTTTTGATTTGTGGCATGCGGAGGCACAGGAATGGGAGATTAGTTTACTTAATGATACTTAAATTAACTTAACAATACTTAGATTAACTTATTGATATGAGCAGTAACATCACGGTTCAACGAATATGCCAGTATTGCGGTACTGAATTTATGGCAAAGACAACTACAACTCAATATTGTAGTATGACTTGCAATAGAAGGGCGTACAAGGCTAAAGTTAAAAACGGAAAGATTGAAAAGAGCGACAACGAAGTAAAGGTTATCAAAGCTAAACCGATGGACGATTTAAAGGCTAAGGAGTTTTTGACAGTTCGGGACATTGCTACTTTATTAGGGTCGTCTCGAATGGCAGTTTATAAAATGATAAATTCGGGTCGATTGCATGGCGTTAATTTGTCGGAGCGTAAAACCTTAATAAGACGTTCCGACTTTGATAGACTTTTTGAACAACCTAAACCAATTTCTTTAAAATCCAAAACGCCACCGCCTCCGCCTATACGTGAATATGTTGAAAATGAATGGTATTCTATGAATGAGATAAAAGAGAAATATAATATATCTGATAAAGCTATCTATGAGATTGTTAAGCGTTATAATATTCCACGGCATAAAGTATGGCGAGCCGCTTTTTATCCCAAAGATTTAATTGATAAAATATTTAATACTCAATCAATAAACTAATACTTCCATGAGTAAGACCAAGAACATTTATACAAAAGTTACTTTACGCCAAAAACCAATAAGCGGAAACCGTGAAAGTTTATATCTTGATTTTTATCCTGCAATCATAGACGATAAGGGTAATGAAACCAGACGGCAGTTCTTGGGCTTGTATCTATTCCATACGGCGAACCCTAACAAATTTACAGGCATAAAATTAAAAGAATACTTGGAGCGTATGGATATTGATTTTATTACTTATGAAACAATGGCACAAATGGAACTTGATAAAAATAAGCATACTTACATGGTTGCTTGTGTGGCTCGAGATGCACGCTATAAAGAAGTAATTTCAAGGGGTGTATTATCGGATTTAGAAAGACGTGCTGAGATTCAAATCAAAAAACAGGAATTGGAACAATCGGAAAAAGATACTTTAAAAGACCAAGAACAGATGATTTTGGATGAGAATTTTTTAAAATATTTTGAGCTTTTGGCAAGAAAACGAAGCGGGACAAATCACGATAATTGGCACAGTGCCGTAAAGTATTTTGATATTTATTGTAAGGGTAAATGTATTATGCGAAATATTACGGAAAGTTTTTGCAACGATTTTAAATCCTTTTTAATGAAAGCACCGAGCCGTAAAAGTAGTAAAGTAACCTTATCAAATAATTCTGCGGTTAGCTATTTCAATAAATTTAAAGCTACCTTAAAACAGGCTTATAAGGACGGGTTTTTGAAGGATGATATAAGCGCTAAAATAGACTGCATCAAGACAATTGAAACAAGTTCTGTATTCCTAACGATGGAAGAAGTTAATAAATTAGTTAATACTCCGTGTGATAACGATGTATTAAAAAGAGCTTCACTATTCACAGTATTAACAGGTATAAGGCACGTAGATATAAAGAACTTGGTTTGGGCAAACGTTTATTTTGAAACTGATGAAGGTTATTCGTTAAATTTTATTGAACAGAAGACGGGTAGTGTTCACGATAATTTGCCAATTTCATTGCAGGCATTTTCTTTAATGGGCGAACGTGGCGAACCTGACAAAAAAATATTTAAAGGATTGGTTTATTCTGCCAGCACTTCCAAGGATTTAGCCAAATGGGCGAAAGATGCAGGAATCAATAAAGCCATTACCTATCACAAATTTAGGCATACCTATGCAATATTACAGTTATCGAACGGAACAGATATTTACACCGTATCAAAAATGATGGGTCATTCCAGTGTAACAATTACAGCCAGAATTTACGCTAAAATTGTGGATGAGACCAAACGTAAAGCAAGCAACGCATTTACTATTAATATGTAGTATTTTTATTATTTAATCCTTAATTTCAAAATAAAACCCTGCCATACTTGGACGTTCGACAGGGTTTATAAACTAAAAATGATGATGCAAAATAAGCAAAGATTTGGTGAATTACATAATGTATGTTTTAATGAAGAGAATTATCCCTATGATATTTTCAATTTTTTAGAACCATTCCGAACTACACAATTTAGAGAAGGGGTAATTTATGATTTTCCACTTGAGATAAAACCTGAAAATTTCTTAGAATATCAAGATATTTCCGATGAAGTTAAACAATGTTTCGAAAGGAATATTAGTCCAATCCAATCAATAAATTATAATGACACAGCTATCTCTTTTTTTACTAATCCTTACATTGGAGATTGGTATTTGAAAGAGATTAAAGATAGTAGTATTGTTGGTTATTACAACGCATTACCAAGAAGTGGTGTGTGCAAGTGGCGAGAATCAATTTATAATTTAAAGTATAACGAATCTGAAATTGTGTATTGCATAATGAAAAAACTTGGTAAATATTATAAACAAAATCAGAAATTTGAAATTGAATTTAATAAGTACAAAGCCTTTTTTGATGGTACAATAGCGGAGTTTTTGGAATGCTTAATTAACGAATATGAAGATTTTTATTATTCTACAAATTTAGGTTTTAATTATTACTACATGAATAAGATTGAAGGTTATGATGGTCTTAAAGATAGATTAACTGAAATGGTAAATAATTTGTCCGCACCCCCATCGTCCAATGATATCAAGCAGGGGAAAGGGAAAGCAGGAAGACCAGAAAGCAAAGAAGTTTCAAGGATTGACAAAACACTTTATGAAAAATATATTCAATTAACAATTACAAATAAAATAACTATTCCCAAATCCAAAGCAATTGCTACATTAGCAGGTGAGTATAAAAACACATTTAACCCCAATAATCTCGAGAGTACAAAAGCATCAATTAGGAGAATTATTAGAAAAATGGACGAATAAAAATTAAAAAAGCAAACAATTAATAGCTAAAAAATAGAGTGTAACTGTTTGATAATCAGATAGATTTACGAACATTAATTAACAGACGAACAATGTAATTATTGTTCGTTTTTTTTGTTTCAAATCGTCCGTAACGTTGTGAATAATTAAGCGAATAATTAATAAAACAATAGATATGGAACAGCAATTTGCAAGTATTCTCGAATCAATTATTAGACCTATTGTAGTTAGTGCAGTGATGGACAGCTTAGAAGGTTTACGATTGAACTACCCAACAGCACCCACAGAACAGCCTGATAGATGGCTTGATATTAATCAATTATCTGCCTATCTACCTGACAGACCTAAAACGGAAACTATCTACGAAAGGGCAAGGAATGGAGAAATTCCAGCACATAAAAAGGGGAAGAAATGGTATTTTTTAACGTCTGAAATAAATCAGTATTTAAAGACAGGCAGAAAAAAAACGAAAGCCGAAAAGATGGAATCTTTGCGTATTGAG
>NZ_CBABQS010000058.1:0-30759 GCF_964672035.1 Arcicella sp. | reverse complement strand
TATTTTGGTATAAATACTTTACTAATTCTTCAAATAGTCATTTGCAAATTTATTATTTATAAATGACGTTTCTAATAATTATTAAAAAAAAATGGCATTAAATTATTTCAGTTGTCGATTATATAAGTATTTCAACAAAAAATTGAATTTTACTGTAATATTACATAATTATTCCCCTTTTTCAAGAAGTATATATTTCTTAATCGTTGCTAACATTGTTATTTTTGTCTAAAATTTTGAAAAAATTAACATAAAAATAATTCTTCCTCAAAACACTTTTTATGAAGTAAGCGACAATATCAAATTAATTGCTCAAGTCAATATTACTTTCCAATGTTATGAACTTAAGGTTTTGATATTAGAAAATTCTGTTCATAGACGTTTTACTTTAAAAATTGTGAACAAATGCTTTTTAAGTAAAGGTTAGGATTTAGTTATTAGGCGTCAATATTGTAACTTACTGTTAATCAAGTAATTACAATACCTTTAAACATAAACTAACTTCTAACGAGTACTTATCAAAATAAACTGTGCGTAAATTAATCAGTATCAAAAAAAACTTCACCGCCATTTTCTTATCCGTTTTTGTTACTCTTTCTGCTCAAGCGCAGCAATGGCTTGGCGTTTCGGGTAGTAATTATGCGGGTACTAATTCAATCTATAATAATCCTGCGAATGTTTCCGATTCACGATACAAATTATACGTCAACTTAGTTGGCAATGATATATTTATTTCTAACAATTATGTTGGATATAATGCGCCTTACTCCATGCTCAAACTTATTACAAATTCAGCTGGGCAAGAATATCGTAATTCCGAAAATATAATTGTTTTCAAAAATTCCTACTATGATATTAATACCGATGGCGAACCGTATCATCTAAATTCATTGGATGATTTAAGAGGGCCATCTTTTTTATATACGATTAATTCAAAACATTCTTTTGCTTTGCTTACCCGCATAAGAACGGTCATAAATTTTAATGGTGTATCATCGTCTTTGGCAAATCTTATTCGTTTGGGAACGGATACCTTACTACTTAAAAATAAAAACCTTACCGTATCAAATTCATATTTGAATATGAATAGTTACGCAGAATTCGGAATATCATACGGACAAATCTTGAAAGATGAGGACGAAGATTTTATAAAAGTAGGAATTACTTTAAAGAGAGTTGTAGGCATTTATAATGCTCATGTCAATGTTCAGGAAGCAAATTATGATATCATAAATGATCCCTCTGAGCCTAATAAGCAGATTTTACGGGTTAATAATTTAAAAGCCGAAGATGGTTATATAACCGAAAATGCTTTTAAAAATATAACACTTTCAATTCCATGGATTTTCGGGAATCAGTCGGCTGGAAGTGGTTGGGGAATTGATGTAGGATTTATTTATGAATACCGTCCAGAAGTTCGGAAATATACTTATCGAGAAAAGGGAATCCGTAGATTAGACCCAAGCAAAAATAAGTATGAATTTAAAGTTGGAATATCCATTTTAGATATTGGTGGAATAAATTATAATAATCCAGCCTATGTAAGAAATTGGGTTATTGATGTAAAAAATAAGGCTTTTAATTCGGCCGATATTAGTCAAATTAAAGGTACAGACGATGTTTTTAAGAGAGTTAACCCCATTTTAGGATTGAGTGATGATAAAAGTTCCAATAGCTTTACGACGGGGCTTCCAACGGCCTTTCAAATAAATGTAGATTACCACATAAGGGATAGATTTTATATCAATAGTTTGTGGATACAAGGGTTAAGAGGTAACAATTCTCTAAGTATGACAATGCCTGCTTCTTTATCATTCACACCTCGTTGGGAAGGCAAACGGATTGAAGTGGGAGTACCTTTCGCCCTTTTAGATAATTATAGCACTTTCACTTTTGGCATTGGGGCAAGATTGGGTCCATTATTTTTAGGAACTGATAATTTAGGCAGTTTTTTAAATATTAATCGACCTCGTGGAACAGATTTATATTTTGGATTATCCATTCCAATTTTCAATCGCCCTCCAACGCTTCCGAACGCTTGTTTTTATGAGAAAAATGAGAGGCAATGGTGGAAATTTTGGCAGAAGAGAAAGTAGGTTTTGAACTTAAAATTAAGTCAGATTACAAAATTTTAAGTTTATCAAAGAAACGTCCCAAAACTCCCTTTTTCTTTCAAAACAAAGCCTTTTTCTGTCTTCTGAATCGTAGCACAATCATAAATTGGGTCGTGGTCAAAAAACACAATCCATTCATTTTCACAAGCTTGACTTAATAAATTCTCTTTTTCTCGCATCGTTACCAACGGATTAATGTCATAGCCCATTACGTAAGGCACTGGCACGTGAGCGTGGGAAGGAATGGTATCTGCAATAAATAAAATCTCTTTATTTTGATAAGAAATTTTTGGCATTAACATTTTTTCAGTGTGTCCATCTGCCAATAAAAATTCAATATTTTTAAAAGGCTTTTCTGTGACTTTATCCACGAAAAACAATTGATTTGCTTGCTGAATAGGTATAATATTGTCTTTAAAAAATGTCGCTTTCTCCCGTGGATTTGGATGCATAGCAGACTCAAAATGCGCTGAATGCGACCAATAACGAGCATTAGGGAAAGTCATTTCAAAATTGGTTTTATCCGAATTCCACTTAACGGCTCCTCCGCAATGGTCGAAATGTAGATGGCTCAAAATTACATCGGTAACATCGTTTTCAGAATACCCTTTTGCCAGAATAGATTTGACCAAATCGCCATCGCCGTGTCGATAATAGTAGCCTTGCCATTTAGCATCTTGTTTATTACCCATACCCGTATCAACAAGAATGAGTTGTTTACCATCTTCAATCAATAGACAACGCATCGCCCAAGAACACAGATTATTTTCGTCGGCAGGATTCAATTTATGCCAGAATGTTTTGGGAACTACGCCAAACATTGCTCCACCATCTAATTTAAAATATCCAGCATCTATTGAATGTAAAATCATGATTTAGTATTTTTTATCTTAAATTGATATTAGTTTTTTGTGTAAATTACCCAACATTAGCTTAAAAACAATAAACCACTTGGGGATATAATTTTAAGAAACAACGAACAATAAAATAAGTTATGACAATAGGATTAGTTCTCTCGGGCGGAGGTGCAAGAGGAATAGCTCATCTGGGGGTATTAAAGGCTTTACTGGAGAAAAAAATAAAGATTTCGGGGATTTCGGGTTGCAGTGCGGGGTCAATTGTGGGGGCAATGTTTGCAGCAGGATATTCGCCAGACCATATTTTTGAGATTGTCGTTTCGACGGCTACTTTGAGAGCAATGCGTCCTGCATGGAGTCGTTCGGGCTTGCTCCGTATGCAAAAAGCAGAAGAAGTTTATCTAAAATATATTCCGCATAATTCATTTGAACTTTTAAAAATTCCGTTAACGGTCAATGCTACCAATTTATATGCTGGTCAAACGGTTTATTTTTCTTCAGGAGAATTATTGAAACCCGTCATGGCATCATGTTGCATTCCAGGGCTTTTTGAGCCAATTACGTTCAATTCAACGATTTTACTGGATGGCGGTGTTTTAAATAACATGCCAATCGAACCATTGATAGGAAAATACGACTTTATTATTGGCAGTCATTGTAATCCTTTTGGGATGCAAAAAATGCCAAAATCAATGTCATCCATCGTTCAAAAGTCTTTATTTTTAGCGATTAATAATAACTCAAAAGGGAGATTAGCGCAATGCGACCTTGTGATTGAACCGCCTGAACTCAAACTTTTCGACCCTTATGATATCCGAAAAGCAACGGGCATATTTAAAGCGGGCTACGAGTATGCCAGCCAGTTAACTTTACCAGAAATTATGTATTCAAAATAGTTTAGTACAATTTTTATCTTTGTAACTTATTGAAAAACAGTATCTTAAATTATAGTTTAATATAAATATTAATAAAATGTTAAATTTTCAGACCTTTTTGCTTTGACTTTAATGGAAACAAGAATTATCTTTGAAAAGTACATTGTTTAAACAAGGACATAATTAAGTAGTTCTACTTAAACGTTAAATTGTTTACTTTTAATAAATTTTAATCACAATTATTATTAACACAAACCCCAAACTTCATGAACAAAAATTTATTATTCAGTCTCATATTGTTCTTTGGCTGTTCATTGAGCATGATTGCTCAAGACCGTCGAATTACAGGAAAAGTTGTCTCAGCGGGAGATGGCTCTCCCCTTCCAGGAGTCAGTGTGCAGATAAAAGGCACGGGTAAAGGTGCCTCAACGGATGCAAGTGGAAATTATGCACTAAGTGTACCTTCTGGAAAAAGTACTTTAGAAATTCGTTCAGTTGGCTTCAATTCACAATCTATCCAAATTGGAAGTCAAAGTATTATCAACATTTCTTTAATGGAAAGCGAGAATGCATTAAATGAAGTTGTAGTTGTTGGTTATGGAACTCAAAAGAAAAGTAACTTGACGGGTAACGTAGCACAAATTAGTTCAAAATCATTCGAAAATTTACCCGTATTATCAACCGAACAAGCGATTCAAGGTAGAGCAGCGGGTGTTTTTGTAGAATCAGGGAACGGTAAAGTTGGTCAAGGTATCAAAATGCGTATTCGTGGCGCTTCTTCTGTCTCGGCAGGTAATGAGCCCCTTTATGTAATTGATGGTATTCCGATGACTACAACAGCGGCAGGTTCGGCACCAAACACGCCAAACCCAATGGCTGATATTAACTTCAATGACATCGAATCAATTGAAATTTTGAAAGATGCTTCAGCGGCGGCTATTTATGGGGCAAGGGGCTCGAATGGCGTAGTTCTATTGACAACCAAACGTGGTAAATCAGGTAAAACAAGCGTTAATTTAAACTATTTTTCTGGCGTAAGTGAAGCAACTGGACATCGTCAATTTTTGAATACGGCTCAATACGCTGAACTTTTTACCGAAGCTCGTGTAAATTCAGGATTCTCTGTTTCAGGTGGTGAAAATCGTTTTACTCGTTATGCCGTTGGTGAGAAAGCAAGATGGTCTGATCCTACCTCTGCTAATTATACGAATACAAATTGGGAAGACCAAGTTTTTAGAAAAGGAAGCATCAACCAACTTGATTTGAATATTAGTGGTGGTACTGACAAAACTAAATTTTATGCGTCGGGTTCTTACAGCAAACAAGATGGTATTCTTATCAAAAATAGCTTTGAGCGTATCAGTAGCCGTTTAAATCTTGACCATAAAGCAACTGATAAAATTACCATCGGTATTAATGCCAGCATTGCCAGAACGTTCAACACTCGTTTATCGAACGATAATGCTTTCTCAACGCCATTGCAAATTATCGCTTTAGCACCAATGGCTCCCGTAATTGACCCTCGTACTGGTGATTATGCGGATACTTATAATGGTGCAGACGTAACGCAGTATTATAATCCATTGATGAACGTCAACAATTCAAGTAATACCACCGAGACTTATCGTACACTCGGAAACGTTTATGGACAATGGAGTATTATTCCTGCGTTGTCGTTCCGTACAGAATATGGTTTTGATATGTCGTTCAGAAATGATGACCAATATTTTGGAAAGAAAACAGCCAGAAACTCTGGTCAGCCAAATGGTGAAGTCTATAAAAACAACGCTAATATTTTCAACTACAATACCAACAATTTCTTAACATTCAATAAAATCTTCGACCAAAAGCACGATTTGAATGTAATTGCAGGTATGAGTTATCAACAATCAAAAAGAACTTCTGTTGATGCTACTGGACGTAACCTTCCAAGTGATGCTTACAAAACAATTGCTTCAGGAGCGACAAAAGCAGACGCTAACTCATTTGAAAGAACGTTTACTTTCCTTTCGTATTTTTCAAGACTTAATTATAAATTTGACAACAAATATTTGTTAGGTCTGAGCGGACGTGTGGATGGTTCTTCTCGTTTTGGCGCAAACAATCGTTATGGTTTCTTCCCTGCTGCCTCAGTAGGTTGGATTCTTTCAGAAGAAAATTTCTTGAAAGATATACGTCAAATTAGTTTTTTGAAAGTTCGTGCAAGTTACGGTTACACGGGTAATGCCGAAATTAATAACTTTGGTAGTTTAGGTCTTTATTCTGCACAAAATGCCGGTGGAAATTCAGCAGGTTATGCAGGAATACCTGGACAACGTCCTTCTCAATTAGAGAATCCAGATTTGAAATGGGAGAAAACAGCTCAAAGTGACATCGGCGTGGAAATTGGTTTCTTTAATAATAGAATTTCGGCTGAGGTTGATTATTACTCAAAACATACCACTGATTTATTGTTGAACGTAAACGTGCCCGGAACAAGTGGTTTCTCTCAATTATTGAAAAATGTGGGTGAATTAGAAAATAAAGGATGGGAATTTATCTTAAAAACGGATAATAAATTTGGTGATTTAACTTGGAGAGCTTCAATTAACGCAGCAACCAATGCAAACAAAATCTTGAATCTTCAAGGACAAGTTATCACAGGCGGTTTCTTGAACCGTGCGGTTGAAGGACAGCCTTTAGGGGTTTTTGTGGGACCAGAATATGCGGGCGTTGACCCTGCAAACGGAGATGCTTTGTACTTTAAAAATACGAAAAATGCCGACGGTTCATTGGATAAAACAAAAACTAATGATGTCAATCTTGCAGAAAATACGCCAATTGGAAATCCAAATCCAAAATGGATTGGTGGTATTACCAACGAATTTAACTACAAAGGAATCGACTTCAGTTTCACCTTCCAAGGCGTTTATGGCAATGATGTTTATAACGGAGCGGGTAAATTTATGTCAGCAAATGGTGACTTCTATGACAACCAAACTATCGACCAATTGACTCGTTGGAAAAAAGCAGGAGACATTACGAATGTACCACAAGCTCGTTATGTAGGTGGTAACGGAACGGCAGAATCTTCTCGTTATTTATCTGATGCCAGTTATACACGTTTGAAAACGGTTTCTTTAGGATATGTACTTCCCAAATCAATCACGGATAGATTGAAATTGTCAAAAGTAAGAATTTATGCTACGGCAAATAACTTATTGACCTTCACAAAATATACAGGTTGGGATCCAGAAGTTAATACTGATTATTTAACGGGCGTTGCGGCTGGTAATGATTTCTATTCAGCACCACAACCTAAAACAATTACCGTAGGTTTAAATCTTGGATTCTAATTTAGAAAGTAGGTAAAAGGTTTAATTAATTAAAAAGACATTAATAACATGAAGATAAATAATAAACTCATATTCGCAGTAGCTTTCAGTTTAATACTGACAAGTTGCGCCGATAAATTAGATGTTAAACCCGTTGACGATGTAGATGCTATCTCGGCGGTGAAAACATCATCCGATGTTGAAGCCCTATTAACAGGCGCTTACGACTCCATGACCGATAGTGACGTTTTGGGCGGAAACCTCCAACGTGATGCAGAATTAATTGCTGACAATGGCGACATCGAATGGCAAGGAACATTTGTTGCTCCGGGCGAAATATTTGAAAAAAGTTTGCTTAAAACCAATGGACAAGCGCAAGCTACATGGTTAGTTTCATACCGTACCATTAATATTGCCAACAATGTATTGGCTAATTTATCCGTAGTTGATGCAGCGAAAAAAGCGAGATTTGAAGGAGAGGCAAAATTAATTCGTGCTTGGATGCACTTTGAATTAGTGAGAGAATTTGCAAAAACTTACCAAGATGGCACGCCTGCTTCAAATGCTGGTGTTCCAATTTTGACCATTCCAACCGCAAAAATTACGGATGCAAGTTTTGTTTCTCGTAATACAGTGGCGGAAGTTTATCAATCTGTTATTGCTGATTTAACAAGTGCAGAAACTTTGTTACCAGCCAAAAACAGTTTTTTTGCTAATAAACCTACTGCGGCAGCTTTGTTATCAAGAGTTTACTTAATGCAAGGAAATTATGATGCCGCTCGTCAAGCAGCAAACAGAGTAATTGCAACGGGGAATTATACCTTAACTGAGACTTTTGATTTAGCCTTTAATAATACAGCTAATTCAACAGAGGATATTTTTGCAACTCAAGCAACTGACCAAGATTATATAAACAGCATGAATACATTTTTCGCTTCAACTGCTTATTCGGGTCGTGGCGATATTATTATTAATGACCAACATCTTAATTCTTATGATGTTTCGGATGAACGAGGTAATTTCTTTTATCAATCAGGTGATATTTATACCGCAAAATGGATAAAATTAGTGGCCAATATTCCACTAATTCGTTTGGCAGAAATGTATTTAACCCGTGCAGAAGGAAACTTCCGAGTAGGTGGAACTCCTGTAGGAGCCACGCCATTAGCAGACATCAATAGACTTCGTAATAGAGTAGCCGCTAAACTTTATACATCAATGGATTTAGCCACCATCTTGAAAGAAAGAAGATTTGAGTTAGCATTTGAAGGTCACTGGATTCACGACATCAAACGTAATAAACAAACGATTGTCAAAAAATCTGGTAGCACTTCACTATTGTGGGCATTTAATTCCCCAAAATTAGTTTTCCCAATTCCATTAAGGGAGACTGATGTTAACAAAAATTTAACGCAAAACGAAGGGTATCAATAACCAAATTCACTAAAAAAAGCGAGCCAAATTGGCTCGCTTTTTTTTTACATTAATTTTAAAATAAAACGTATGAATGCCGAATATTAGTATACTAATATATAAGAAAAGTACAATTTTAAAAACTCATAAATCAGTCAAAATGAAAATCATTAATAATAGCGGTAAAATTTAGGGTAAAAAAAATGAGGTAAAAATATTATTCTAAATATTAAGTATTTACTCTATCAATTTAGTATATTATTTGGTATTTTATACTTAAACATCAAAATATTACTGCAACAACAATTTTTCAATTTATACACTATATCAAAAAAATACAAAATAAAATAAGGCAAACTGGATGAATATACCTATGAAACAGAGAAATTTAAAGATAAAACCAAATAACATTTTAATGTTTGTATTGTTTGTTTAGTACAAATAATATACTTTTACGGAACACTAATATTATTTTTAATCATTTTTCAACCTTAACTAAATTAGTACATGAAAAAACAATTACTCATGACTTTTCTTGTTGCTTTCTCTTTTTGTGTGAATGTATTCGCACAAGACAGAAAGGTATCGGGTAAAGTAACCTCAGCCGAGGACGGCTCAGGTCTTCCAGGAGTGTCTGTGCAATTGAAGGGAACCACCAAAGGTAGCACAACCGACGCTAATGGTAATTATTCAATTGCGATTCCATCAGATGGTGGTTCACTCGTTTTTAGTTTTGTTGGTACAACCAACCAAGAAGTCGCCATTGGAAGTAAATCAGTGGTGGATGTTAGATTAACAAATGATACAAAACAATTGACAGAAGTCGTTGTTACTGCTATCGGTATTCAGCGTGACAAGAAAGCGTTAGGATATGCTATATCAAATGTGAAAGGGGATGATTTAGCTCAAAAATCTGAACCAGATGCTCTTCGTGCTTTGAATGGTAAAGTACCAGGGGTCAACATCATCTCAGGTGGTGGAGCCCCAGGACAAAGTACAAGAATCACTATCCGTGGTCAAAACTCATTTACAGGCAATAACCAACCTTTATTTGTTGTGGATGGTATTCCTTTTGACAACTCCGTAAACTCTGTTGATGGATTCAGTTCAAATACTGTAACTTCAAACCGAGCCTACGACATTGACCCAAATAATGTTGAATCAATGACGGTGTTGAAAGGTGCTGCTGCTGCTGCCCTTTATGGTTCACGTGCTGCGAATGGTGTGATTGTAATTACTACTAAATCAGGCACAAAATCTGCTAAGAAAGGAATTGAGATAACTTATAATACTTCATATTCAACCGAGAAAATCTCTTCAATTCCTGATTATCAGAATGTTTATACGCAGGGATCGAATCAAAACTATAATGGTGGGTTTATTGGTAACTGGGGTACTGCATTTCCATCTGAAGTGGATAGATTAAATGCAGAATTGGGTTTCAATCGTTATTCAAAAACGATTGTGGCTGGTTATCCTGAAGGAACAGTTCCTCATCCATTAGTAGGAGTTCCGTACACTGCTGCTCGTTTCAAATCTGTTTTTCCTCAATTTTTAGATGCAAATGGATTGGCAATTCCAGTACCTTTGCAGCCTTATGACATTATTGGAGGTTTCTTCCGTGAAGGAAAAGTAGTTGAAAATTCAATCCAAATCAACTCTACTGGTGACAAAACTTCTTTAAATGCGGGAGTTTCAAGAACTACAAATGATGGTATTGTTCCAAATTCAAATACAACTCGTACAAATTTAACCTTCGGTGGTAATGCTCAGTTAACAAACGGGTTTATTATTTCAGGAAATGTAAATTATGTACGAACAACACAACAATCTCCGCAATCAGGTGCTTCATATTTTGCGGATTATGGGTCCGGTAGTTCTGGTTCAATTTATGACCGTTTATTCTACTTACCACGTAACTTCAATTTGAATGAGTATCCTTCCGAAAATCCAGCAGACGGTTCAAATGTTTTTTATCGTGCCTTAGATAACCCAATACGAACTTCAAAATACAATCTTTACAATAGTGATGTAAATCGTGTTTTTGGAAATATGGCCATTAGCTATGATGTAACTCCTTGGTTAAATTTATTGGCAAAAGGTGGAGTAAATACTTACGCTGAGACTCGTCACAACGTTGTTCGTCCAGGCGGTATTGCACTTCCACAGGGTTTGGTTTCTATCAGTAATTTGAATAACACTGAACAAGACTTTACGTTCTTGGCTACTTTCGATAAAGATATCAATGAAAAAATTGGGGTCAAGTTCTTAGCTGGTTTTAATGCTAATCAACGTAACTTTAATCGTTTTACTTCAAGTAATAACGAAGTTATTGATGCAAACCTATTGATTTTAGGAGCAACAAATAAACAATCATCGTTGGAGCAAAATAGAAGCCAACGTTTATACGGTATTTTTGGAGAATTAGCTTTGTCATACAATAACTACGCTTTCTTAACGGCAAGTTTACGTAATGACCATTCTTCAACTTTACCAACAAATAATAATAGCTATTTCTATCCAGCCGTAACAGGTTCTTTAGTATTTACTGAAGCCTTTAATTTACCTAAAACAATTATCAACTTTGGTAAAGTACGTGCGAATTTTGCAACAGTAGGTAAAGATGCCCCTCCGTACTTAACAAATACCAATTTATTCTTAAATACTGGCTACAACGGAAGCACAGCAGCGGCAACCGCAAGTTACACAAATCCTCTTTCGGGAGTTTCGCAAGTTGGCAATCCGCAATTGAAACCAGAATTTACTACTGAATTTGAGATTGGAACAGAATTGCAATTCTTTAACAGTCGTATTGGTATTGATTTAGCATATTTCAACCGTAATTCGATAGATTTAATTGTCACGGCTCGTATCCCATCATCATCAGGTTTTGATTACCGTACAGTGAATGCTGGTAAAATCAACAATAATGGTATTGAATTAGGTTTAACATTAGTACCAATTAAAACGAAAAGTGGATTTACTTGGACTTCATTTGCCGCTTTCACTCGTTTACGCTCGGAAGTAGTTGATGCAGGTCCAGGAGGTGAGTTAATTATTTCAGGCGTAGGCAGCGACAATTTAGGAACTATTTTCCGTCCAGGGCAACCTTATGGAATGATTTATGGTTCAAAAAATGCTCGTGATAAAAGCGGAAACCTTTTGATTAACGAATCTACGGGACTACCATTCACCGTTGCTCAATCACAGATTTTAGGTAATCCTGCACCAGATTTCACGCTGGGTTGGACAAACAGTTTTACTTACAAAAACTTTACGTTATCTTCTCTTTTAGATTATCGTAAAGGCGGTAAAATGTTTTCAGTAACGGCTGCCTCTTTGATTTTACGTGGACAATTAGCGAGTTCAGTTGATAGAGAAGGTATGAGAGTAGTTCCTGGAGTTTATGGAGATCCACAAACCTATGAGCCAATTTTGCAAGATGGAAAAGTAATTCGCAATACTACGCCAATTACTGCTTTTGATTCACACTTTTCAAATGGATTTGGTGCCTATGGTGCTGATGAAACAAATGTTTACGACATAACTGTTTTCCGTGTTCGTGAAGTAACATTAGGTTACCGTGTTCCAAAAGCATTTTTATCAAAGCATTTGAAATTCATAGGTGCATTAAACTTTTCACTATCTGGGCGTAACCTATTCTTCGTTGCTCCAAATATGTTAAAAGGATTAAATTTTGACCCAGAAGTATTATCAAGTTTTGCTGATTCAAACGTTCAAGGATTTGATTTAGGTGCATCACCATCAACTCGTCGTTTTGGTTTCAATTTGACAGCGAAATTCTAATTAAAATAATTTTAAAAAGAACAAATATGAAATTTACATATAAATCAATTTTCAAACCACTGGCAATTGGTTGTGTAATGTTAATGAGTTCGTCTTGTGAAATTACGAATTTAGACATTAACACAAACCCAAATGCCCCGTCACAAGCATCAGCAAATTTACTTTTATCAAGTTCTCAATTATCAACCATTGATAATGCCACTGCGATAAGAAATAATGCTGCTGGTTTTGCTGGACAAATGAATAGTGCCGATGATTATGATATAAATAACTCATCTTATGGAGGAACTTGGAATGCGTTCTATCGTAACTTACAGGATAACGAAGCTTTAATCAAGGCAACTGAAGGGGTAAATAATCCACATTATTTGGGGATTGCTCAAGTTTTGAAGGCATATAACACGGGTAATTTTGTGGATATGTTCGGTGATATTCCTTACACTGAGGCATGGAAAGCCAATGCTGATACGCCAATTGTAAGTCCTAAATTTGACAAAGATTCTGATATTTATGAAGACTTAATCAAACTTTGTGATGCAGCGGTTGCTAATTTCGCAAAAACAAGCCCAGTTACTGTAAAAGGAGACATCTTCTATGCAGGAAATATTACGAAATGGACGAAGTTAGCTAAAACTGTAAAATTAAGATTGCTATTAAATTCTCGTAAAGGTAGAGCAACTGGTAATGCTGATTTAGCGAAAGCATTTACGGATGGCGGACTTATTGCTGATAGTGGTGCAGATGACTTTACTTATAATTATGGCTCGGCAATTAATCCAAATGGTAGTGATGGTCGTCATCCTTGGTTTAGAAATGCCTATTTAGGCGATAATGGATTCAGCTATATTTCACATCAATTAATGCAAGAAATGATGTTTAATAAAGATCCAAGATTTGCTTTCTATTTTTATCGTCAATCTTCTTCAATTCTTGACCCAACAAATCCAACTGACAGAGGAACAATTCCTTACGGTGGAACTTATTTAGTATTAAAATCTAAATTTTGGACAGGGTATAAAGATGTTTTTGGAACGCCAAACAAAGCGGATTCAGCTTATGTGGCAGGTTATTTTGGACGTGATAGAGGTGATAATACAGGAGCACCTGCCGACGGTGCGTATAGAACGGCTCCAGGTTGTTATCCTGGCGGTGGTCTTTATTCTGGTCGTGAAACAGTTGCTAAAGCACTTACAGGTGGAACACTTGGCGGTAACGGTGTTGCTCCAATGATAACTTCGGTCAATGTAAAGTTTTATCAAATTGAAGCAATTTTAGACGGTGGGCTTGCTGGTGATGCTCGTAAAATATTTGAAAGTGCTATACGTGACCATATTGGAAAAGTTGTAGCCTTGGGTTTAAAGGTAGATCCATCAAATGCAAAAGCTCCCAATACTACTGACATTACTGCTTATGTTGATTCTCAATTGAAAGGTTATGATGCAGTAGCTTCTAATGCCGCTAAATTGAACTTTGTTATGAAGCAAGCGTGGTTTACTTACTGGGGACAAGGTAGTGAAATTTGGAATGCAATGCGTCGTACTGGTTATCCATTAACGATTCAATCTCCAATTTTAAGACCAAAACGTCAATTTGCATTGCGTTTGCCATATCCATCAGGAGAAGGTAACTTAAACACAAACGCTACGGATAAAGTAACAAATATAATTTTCGATAGAGATCCTGTATTCTGGGATAAAGTAAAATTAAAATGGGAATTCTAATCTTTTAATTAGAAAACAAAACATTTTATATTCGAAATTATTAATCACTTAAAATTTAACAAATCATGATTAAGAAAATACTTTCAATCGGCTTTGCACTTTCATTACTGCTTTTGTTTGAGGCTTGTAGAGATGAAAGCCTAAATCCAGTTCCAGTATTCGACCCTGCGGTTCACGGATTCTGTATATTCGATGGCGTTGCTTTCGATGGAAAAATTAATAACAGACCACAAGGTTACGAAAAAGACTATGCTAAAAACTTTCCAACGTCTGCACAGGATCAAGGAAAAGTAGATTTTAAGATTCGTTGGGTATCACTTGATAATAAATTGACAGTAAACAAAATTGAGATTTTTGTTGAAATGAAAGAATATTATCAAGATGCTGAAGGAAATAGTAAAACAACTTCTTTAGGGCAAAAACTGATTACTACAGTTGCAACGCCTACGGCAAACAGACAGTGGAATAGCTTTAGTTTAACTCCAACTCAAATTTTTACCGCTTTCAAAGATGCAACTGTAAAATATGATAAAGTAAATGATGTTAAAGTTTTTGCTAATCCTAAAAACCTACGTCCTACTGGAAAATGGTTTAATGGAAGTGAAGATTTTATTGTTACTTGGAAGCTTTATACAACTGACGGGAAAATCTTTAAATCTGGAGGGTCATCTGGTATTTGTGGAGATGTTACTTCGGTTTCGGAAGCAAATTCAAACTGTCAATTAACATTTGATGTAAAGTAATTTTATTTTCTGCCTAATTAAGAGGTGCAAAGAGATTTGCACCTCTTTTATTTTATGATATACTGAAAAATTAGGTTAAACATTTCCTGAGTTGAGTTCCAGCCTGAGGTGGTTTTATGAGGAGGAGAAAAGCTATTTCGTAGATTTTTTGTGGTATTATCATAAGTTACCTCGGCATAAATGATCGAACCGAAAGGTATTTTCTGTTCTTCTTTATACTGATAAGTCATTTGCCAATCAAAATCCCAATTAGATATTTTGATTAACGGAATTAAATCTCCCCCGGGTGTAATAGCAAAACTTCTCAATGATTTTCCTAAAAGGTGCATGTGGGGTTGAACAGAAAGCACTGTAATTTCGTAAGGCAATTCAACTGATTTTGCATAAAATGTGATAACTGTATCCGCTGGAATTTCAAAGGGTTGATTCGTTATATCTTTCTCTTGCAATATGAATGTTTTTAAATCGTACTTGATTGGTTCTTTTGAAAAGTACAAATTAACGGATGAAGAGTCAATTTCATTTTTTAATAAATTAGGGGCATAGTGGATATTTATTAGTAGATCACTCCCAGCCGATAATTGCTTTGCCACTCCTTCTTGATAGACAATCGGATTATTACCAGGCACCCAACCTGACCAAAATTCTTCCTTCATTTTAATTTTTCCGTATGTTACAATCGTTGAATCATCAATAGATTTTCCGTCTGTTATTCTCATAATCTGAGTAGTATCCACTGAAATACGACTATGATGAACTAATTTTTTATTTCCTGCCCTGAATTCAATTGCTTTTACAAATTTATTTTCCTTTAAATTAGTAGGTAATGAAAATAAATAATATTCCTCTTTATTATTTATAGGAATTCTGAATAATTTATTCAGTTTTAAACTTAAATCTGGTATTTCTTTCAATTGAGTTCCTGTATTAAAAACAGGAAGTATTAAATCAATTTTAGGCCCCTGAGGCATTCCATCTTGAACCCAAAGACGAATGAGGCTAATTTGTCCAATAGTTAGTTTTCTTACCTCTTTAAATTCTGCAAAATCATGGTCAGCTCGCCATGGAGGCATATAACGAATTTCCGTAACCTTTTGAATAAATTTCCCTCTTTTTGCCACATCTTCATAAGTTACTAAACTGAAAGGTCCGACCTCGCCCGGACGATGGCAAGGAGTACAATTTTGATGAATGATAGGTGCAATGTGTTCTGTAAAGGTTATCTTCTGAGCAAAAAGACAAGTAGGAAAGTGAAAAATTATGAAAATATAGAAGGAAAATTTACGCATGATATTAGGGAATTCTTTGAATCTCACAACCAATAACATTGGAATGAGGAATGAGTGGTTTTTGATTTTTAATAATCGAATTAAGGGCATCTTCAAGATAATTTTTCTTTGGATTTAGATTGCGTTTTCCCAAGGAAAAATAGCTGTCGTCAATACTTCCAGAATAAGAAATCTCATTATTTTGATTTACAACAAAAACTTCTGGCGTAACTGAAGCATTTAGCTTTTTTGTAATATTTTGAAACTTATCCAAAACCGATGGAATGGTTAAATTGTATTTATGGTTAAAAGCGATGATTTCATTTTCATTAACATATTTTGTCGGAAAAACAGTGATAAAAATAACACCTACCATTGCGTATTTGATTGACAATTTTTGAAGGCTTTTCGTGTAAAACTGACTAATTGGACATTCTATATCCATGAAAACGAAAACCCTATTTCGTATTTGATGCACCTTACCGTTTACATCTCTAAATTTTGTTGGTATTGGTTTTGTTCTGTCAGAATGGGAAACAGTGATGTTATTACTTGGAAAAATTTTTCCAAATAATAATAATAAAATGAATGTGGAACATATTTTTAACCTGTACATGACCAAAAATTAATGCGTTCTAAGATCTAATATAAAGAAGCTGTATGAACTTTTCGTTTTGAATAGAAATTGAATTCATTTTTAATCTGGTGACTCGAAATCTATGAATCAAAGCATTATGGTAAACAAATTTTGAGTTATTAGGTTGAAAATGAAACTACCTATACCGAAAGGAATAAATTTAGAGAGCTTCAAAACTAAAATTACGATAATCTCTTTATAATTCAAAAGTAAATCAAAAGTGGAATCTTAGGGTTTAATTCTTTTTCGATTAACCAAACAATAAAACCGTTCACACATGATAAAACTGTATATGAATCAAGGGTTAAAAATTAATAGCCTTTACAAGTTAATACACTAAAGGAATCAACTTCCCCAGAAGGATGACATCGAGTGTAATTTTGATGAATGATAGAAGCAATATCTTCCGAAAAGTCCTTTTTTAGCAAAAATATACAACAAGGAAATTTGAAGATCAGAGACCTATAGCAGAAAAACGTTAGCATAATTTTATGGATTTTTTTGAATTTCACAGCCAATGGCAATTGAATGAGCAACGAGCAGTTTTTACTTTTAATTCACCAAGACTAATGTTCCCAACTCTACTAATTACACCAGGAGAAATTGATAAAAATAAAATTTAAGTTCAAGACAGAGGGGATCAATAACAAAGAGAAAATATTCTTAAAAGCAGTTTAATTTGTATCATTTTTTTTATTTAAAGTAGTTAAAAAAACAGTATGAATGCCGAATATTAGTATGCTAACATATAAGAAAAATACAATTTTTTAAAACTGTAAATTATTAAATGTTAATTTAATTAGACCAGAAAAGATTTTTCTTAGGTAGAACGGTATTTCAATAAAATAATAATCATTATTTTAAGTATTTATACCATTAAATCAGAACATAATTTGGTATTTTATACTTAAACATCAAAATATTACTGCACCAACAATTTTTCATTTTATAAACTATATCAAAAAAAACAAAATAAAATAAGGTAAACTCCATGAATACGCCTATAAAACGGAGGGATTTAAAGATAAAACCAAACAACATTTTAAGGTTTGTATTGTTTGCTTAGTACAAATTTTATAATTTTACGAAACACTAATATTACTATTTTTTTATATAATCATTTTCAACCATAACTAAAATTAATACATGAAGAAACACTTACTCATGACTTTTCTTGTTGCTCTCTCTTTTTGTGTGAACGTATTCGCACAAGACAGAAAGGTATCGGGTAAAGTAACCTCAGCCGAGGATGGTTCAGGTCTTCCAGGTGTAACGGTGCGTGTAAAAGGCACAATCCAAGGTACACAAACTGATGCTTCAGGGAATTACGCCATTGCTGTTCCCAATGTTAGTGCTAAATTACAGTTTTCGTTTATCGGAATGACTCCAGAAGAAGTTATTATTGGAAGTCAATCAATGATAAATATAAAAATGGAAACTGATGTTCGACAACTTTCAGAAATTGTTGTAACGGGTGTCGGTGTAGCAACAAATAAAGCAAAGTTAGCTTTTGCGGTAGAGTCAATCTCGTCGAAAAGTCTTCCTCAAGCTCCAACCGCTTCAATTGACCAAGCACTTATTGGGAAAATTGCGGGAGCTCAAATTAGTAGTAGCAATGGTACTCCAGGAGCTGCAACAAACATTGTGCTTCGTGGTATTAATACAATCAATCGTGGAACTACCCCAATGATTATGATTGATGGTATTCAAGTAGCTTCTACTGATTTAAACTCAATCGATCTTACGGTAATTGATAGAATTGAGGTTGTTCAAGGTGCTGCTTCAGCCACTATTTATGGTGCTCAAGGGGCAAACGGTGTGATTCAGTTATTTACTAAAAAAGGTAAAAATGGACAACTAAATATTGATGTTTCATCAAGTATTTCCCAGAATACTTATTTAAACATTGGTGGCGTTAGAAAAGCACAACTTCACGCTTTTGGTACCGATGCAAATAACAATGTATTGAGTGCTGGTGCTGGCAATCCAATTTTGACTCAAGATCCAATTACTGGCCTTTATAATGGTAACGTTATCTACAATCCCTTAGATGTAAATAGTACTACAAGCAAGCAGTATAATGCTAACTTGAAATATTATGATCATTTTAGCACCTTTTTTGTGCCTGCAAACACCTTTAATAATAGTGTTGCGATATCGGGAGGAAAAGATAAATTTGACTTTGCCTTTACCTTATCAAATAACTACCAAGGTAGTAATGTAGTAAATAACGGAGATTATAAGCGAACAAACGTCACCGCAAATATTGGAGCTGTACTTGCTCCTAAATTAAAGTTCCGCTCAATTACGCAGTTGGTCTACACGAAGAACACACTTAAGTCAAACGATAGAAGTATTTTATTCTCAATCAACAATACACGTCCGTTTGCTAATTATGACCAACCATTAGCCAATGGAGATTACGCTGCTTATGTTGGAGATGCTGCTGGTGTAAACGGTTTTAACCCCAATTTTTATCAACAATATTTAAATCATAACGATAATAAAATTGATGTAATTCAGAATTTAAATTTAAACTATGAATTGAATAAATTTGTAGAATTAGATTTAAAATATGGCGTCAATTTTCAACGTGATGAAGATATTTATACTTACGCAAACCAAACAACCAACCCTAACATTGCGGCGTTGCCTTCTAATTATTATTTGTCAGGATATGGTTCTGATAAAAAAGGAGAAATTGACAACTTTAGTATCACTAAAAATGCTCAAAATTTCTTAGCAACGGCGACGATTCGGACTGATTTCAAGAAAGATTTTAATATAAATCTTCCTATCACGACATCAACACAATTAGCTTTTGACTGGCGTAAACAAACAAATGACCAATACGTAACTTACCAATTGGGCTTGCCTACATACACGCCATTCACGCCAGCACAAGGTACAACCACTTTAGTTCGTCCTTTAAGTAATTCTGGAACGACTAACGCTCCTCAAGGCACTTACACCGAACCTTTCGTTACTTACGGATACGTAGTAAATCAAAGAATTGAATATGGCGAAATAGCAGGAGTTTCAGGTGGTTTTCGTAGTGATTATTCATCAGCTTTTGGTGGTGGTTCAAAACCATTTACATTCCCACGTGGAGATGCTTATGTGAGACTTTCTTCGTTGGATTTCTGGAAAAATAGTGGAATCGTCAATACTTTGAGCGAATTCAAAATTAGAGCAGCTTACGGTGAGGCAGGTATTCAACCAAGACCATTTGACCGTTATGTTACTTTAGGAACAAGAAATATTGGTGGCTCAGGAGCATTCTTTTTCCCAACTGCTCAAAGCAATCCAGAATTGAACGTAGAAGTATCTAAAGAATTAGAAATCGGAACTGATTTATCATTGAATCTTTCTAAAAATGTAAATCTTTTCAACGACATTCGTTTATCAGCTACTTATTGGAAACGTAATACTGAAGGTGCTATTTGGAACGTAGATGCTGCTCCCTCAACTGGTGCAGGAACATTAAAAACGAATGCTTTTGGTATTGGTTCTAATGGTATTCAGGCTCAAATCAGTGCAATGGCATTCAAGAGCAAAGATTTCGTTTGGAATACAACCATCAACTTTAGTAAGCAAACTTCTGAAATTACTTCAGTGTCAGGAAATGGTGAGATTATAATTATATCAAGTGCGGGTAGTACAAACTATGTATTGAAAGCAGGTGAAAAAATTGGACAGCTGTATGGTTTTAAATATTTAACTGATTTGGCTTGGAAAAAACCTGATGGAACACTTGAAATACCCGAGAGTCAGCAATCATTGTACGAAGTTGCCAGCAACGGTTATGTTGTAAATAAAACAACAAAACAACCATATTTCACAGCTGATAAATACAGTTTTGGCGACCCAAATCCTAAGTTCAATATGTCATTCATCAATGATTTTTCATTTAAAGGATATTTAACGCTTGGATTCCAAATTGACTGGGTGCAAGGTAGCCACATTTACAACCAAACAAAACAGTGGATGTATCGTGATGGTATTCATTCTGATTATGAAAAACCAATTACAATTGGAGGACAAACAGGTGCATGGACAGCCTTCTATCGTGGAGTTTACGCACAACGTCAAGCAAATGGTACGAAAGATTATTTCTACGAAGATGCTTCATTTGTTCGTTTAAGAAACGTTTCAGTTGGAATTGATTTAGCAAAAGCGTTAAACATCAAAACATTCAGAAAATTACAATTAGTATTTTCTGGACGTAACTTGTTAACCTTCACTAAATATACAGGCTTTGACCCAGAAGTAAGTTCAGGATCAAATAACTCGGCTTGGGATAGAGGTACAGACCATAACACAATGCCAAACTTACGTTCTTATCAAGTTGCTCTTAACATTGGTTTCTAATCAAATCAATTTTCAGTAAAGATATAATCTAAAGTTATTCTTATTTAAACGAAATTAGTCATCCAGAAGAATACTAACAACGTTTAAAAAATAACAGACAGTTAAACATTAAGGAAATGAACAAAATAAAAAAATATATTTTGATGAGTTGCGTAGCTCTATCGCTGGCATCTTGTCAAGACCAATTGGATATTAAAAACCCTAACTTACCAACTCCACAAAGTGCTTCGACCGAATCGGGTATTATTTCATTGGGTTTAGGAGGAATTTATGCCAATGGTTTTCGTGATTTAAAATATTACGATGGTGTAAATGGTCGCTTTTGGGCGGGCGCAATCGGTCAACACGAAATTATGGCTGACGTTGTAGGTATGGAAGCTGCTAATCAGTTTGCCAACCAAATTGGTTGTCCAGATGCAGTTACCTTGGATAATGGAACGAAGGTTTTAAACCCAAGTAGCCCAAACCAACAAATTCCATTTCTTCGTTCAGTAAACATTAATTCAAACGCAGGTACAAATCCAACTTATTTTGAATGGGCCTATATGTATTCAATGAATAATGCCTGTAATGCAGTATTAGATATCGTAGAAACCGTAACTTATACAGGAGATGCCGCAGTAAAAAAGAATGTAATAAAAGCTTGGTGCTATTGGTGGAAAGGTTATGCTTACGCTCGAATTGGTTCAATGTATTATGCTGGCTTGATTAATAATACAACTGGGAATACTAACGGAAAGTACGTTTCCAAAGAAGATATTATCAAGGAATCTAATGCCAATCTTGATAAAGCGGCTACAATCTTAGGAGGTTTAACTGCCACTGCGGATTATAAATTAGTATTAGGTGGATTGATTCCCGATTTTTGCCAAAAAGGAAAAGGTGGTATTCTTGCTCCAGATATGTGGGTACGTAACATCAATACCTTGAAAGCAAGAAATATCTTGGTAAATACGCCAACCAAATCAATGACGGCCGCCCAATGGACCTCAATTTTAGATTTAGCAACGAATGGTATAAAATCAACTGATTTAATCTTTACCTCACGTTCTGGTGGAGCTGGCGATAACGACTTTATGTCAGCAACTGGTGGATCAGTAATTGCTAAAACACTTTCGGCAAAAGCAGGTCAAAATACTTATAAATTAAGTGAAAGACTTGTCCAAGAATTTAAGCCAGAAGATAAACGCTTCCAAAACAACTTTACCCTTACTGCTACATGGGTAGGTGATGCAGGTCGTGGGAATTCATTTAATACTCGTTACGCAATCATCGACGGTGGAAAAGGAATGGCGGGCGTGGTCGTTTACGGGACACAAGCTGAAGGTATTTATGAACTTGCCGTTGCTGGAAATTATGAAGAAAATGAATTAATGAAAGCTGAAGCAAGCCTTTATACAGGAAAGCAAGAGGACGCATTAAAAATCATTGATGGAATTCGCACTTTGCAAGGTGCTGGTTTAACGGCCGTTGCAGGTACAAGTTTATCAGTAGATGCAGCCAAAGAAGAATTCAGACGGGAAAGACGTGTAACTTGTGCTTGGAGAGGTTTATCTTTCTACGATGCAAGACGTTGGGGCGTACTTGAAAATGGAAGAACAAATGCAGTTGTTATTGACAAAGGTGCTGTGTTGAATACAAAAGCAACTATCACTTATAACTTCTTAGATTATTATGACGTGCCAGATAATGAATTGGCCTATAATAAACCTAACGCAGCTTCTGCCCCAGTTAAAAACCCAAAATAATATTATTGAAATAGTCGAGTAGAAGGCGGTCTAACATTCATTTGTTAGACCGCTTTTTATTTATCAATAAAACCGTTCACACACAATAATTTTGTAAGCTCAACATTCGTTACTATCTTTAAAATGAGTTTATCAAATCAGATAATCAATTTTATCTCATCATTATTCAACATTAAAAATGAAATTAACAAATCTTTTACTTTGTACGGGTTTAGCCCTAACGCCTTTTTTTGTAAATGCACAAACAAAAAAAACTTCCACTACTAAATCTTCTAATAAAGTTGTTACAAAATCAGTGATAGTTACAGCACCAGAAGTATCTAATTCTCCTAAAGGATTAACAACATTAAAAGATTCTGCCAGTTATGGATTAGGAATTTTGGTCGCACAAAATTTTAAATCTCAAAATATCGAAATTAATGCTGAGTTACTCCAAAAAGGATTTATGGAAGTAATGAAAGGTGAAAAAACACCCATTACCGATATGCAAGCTAATACGTTGATTCAGAAATATATGCAACGTGAACAAGCAAAAGCATTTGAACCGAATCGTTTGGCAGGTGAAAAATTTTTAGCAGAAAATAAAACCAAAGAAGGTATCGTAACGTTACCAAGTGGGTTGCAATACCAGATTTTGAAAGCAGGGGACGGACCAAAACCAACTTCATCTGATAAAGTAAAAACACACTATCACGGAACATTAATTGATGGAACGGTTTTCGATAGTTCAGTACAAAGAGGAGAACCAATTACTTTTCCCGTAACTGGTGTAATCCCTGGTTGGATTGAAGCGTTGCAATTAATGCCAGTTGGTTCTAAATGGAAATTATTTGTTCCTCAAGTGCTCGCCTACGGTGCAAGGGGAAGTGGACCAACTATTAAACCTTATTCTACCCTTGTTTTTGAAGTAGAGTTATTAGGAATCGAGAAATAGTAAATTGGGTTTATAGGCTCAATTACTCAGCTAAAATGAAAAATAAAATGACGAAATACCTGTTTTTAGTATTGCCAATAGCGCTATTAGCATTTTTTGGCTTGAAATCTTTTTCGCACACCAACGAAAGTCAGACAGTTGCATACGCTTTTGCTCCAGATGATTTACAACCAACGGCAACACAGAAAAAGGTAGAAAGTATGGTTACAGAAATTTTAGGTAGTTATCATTTCCGTAAAGTACCTTTGAATGATTCTTTGTCTTCTAAAATCTTGGATAATTATATCAAAGAATTAGATTTCAATAAAATGAATTTCACCGCTCAAGATATTGAAAGTTTTGACAAATTTCGTTTTCAATTGGATGACCAATTAAAAAATGGGGATCTTACTGCAGCATACCAAATCTATAATGTTTACAGGAAAAGAGCCAAAGAGCGTTTTGCCTTTGTTACTTCTCTTTTGAGTAAACCAATGGATTTTAAGGTGGATGAAGCCTATACCCCAGATCGTGAAAAAGCTACTTGGGTAAAATCTTCCGCAGATTTGGATGATATTTGGAGAAAAGCCATCAAAAGCACTTTATTAGATTGGAAAATTAGTGGAAAAGCTGATTCTCTTGCCGTCAAAGATTTGACTGAACGTTATAAGCGTACTGAAAAATATTTCGACAAAACTAAAAGTGAGGATGTTTTTCAACAGTTTATGAATTCTTTTACCGAAAGTGTAGATCCACATACCACTTATTTTATTCCAAAAACGGCCTCAACTTTTAATCAAGAGATGTCTCAATCTTTTGAGGGAATTGGAGCAACTTTGAGAAATGAAGGTGATTATGTTCAAATTGTGGATTTAATTGTTGGTGGACCTGCGTACAGAAGTAAAATGTTGAATCCGAAAGATAGAATTGTTGCCGTTGCTCAAGGAGATGATAAACCCTTCCAAGATATTGTGGGTTGGTTTACAGACGATGCCGTCAAATTGATAAAAGGACCAAAAAATACGGTTGTTCGTTTGAAAATTTTGTCTTCCGATGCTCCCACGGGAACTGTACCCAGAGAAGTACGTTTAGTTCGTGAGAAAATTAAATTGGAAGAAGGAACAGCTAAAAAAGAAGTATTAAATTTTAGTCGTGATGGCAAAGATTATAAATATGGGCTTATCACAATTCCACTTTTTTACCGTGATTTTGAAGGGGCAAAAAGCGGAGAACAAGGGTTCAAAAGTACAACAGCGGATGTAAAACGTTATTTGATTGAATTGAAAGCGGAGAAAGTTGACGGTGTAATAGTTGATTTACGTAATAATGGTGGAGGTTCGTTAACAGAAGCAGTTAATCTTACTGGATTATTTATTTCGCAAGGTCCAGTGGTACAACGTAAACAATCGGATGGAGAAATTTCGGCTGAATATGACCGTGACCCATCTGTAACTTACGATGGCCCCGTTTCAGTATTAGTAAATCGTTTTTCTGCTTCGGCTTCTGAAATTTTTGCGGGTGCAATTCAAGATTATAAACGTGGATTAATTATCGGTGAACAAACTTACGGTAAAGGAACGGTTCAGAGTTTAATTGACTTAGAGCGTTTCTTGAAAGGCGAGCCAGAAGGTGTGGGACAATTGAAAATTACGATGGAGAAATTTTATCGTATCACAGGAAGTAGCACACAACACAAAGGCGTCACGCCAGATGTTGAATTGCCTTCAACTTTCAGTGCATCCGAATTTGGGGAAAGTTCACAACCAAGTGCTTTACCTTGGGATATGATTGCGGCCACAAAATATACGCCTTCAAATAATATTACCGAAAAGGAAGTAGCCTATTTGAAAGGGAAATCGCAAGGTCGATTGAAAACTGAAACAGATTTAAAGAAACTTTTGACTGAAATAGAAAATTATAAAAAAGCAAAAGAGAAAAAATCGGTTTCATTACAAGAAGACAAACGTCGCAAGGAAATTGACGAACAAAAGAAAAAAAACCTTGTTGATCCTGCCGATGAGTTAGCGGGTGGTGAAGCAAAACTTGATGAAGTAAAACCTATTCTTCCAAAAGAAAAAGTGGCTACCGATTCAACAAGTATTGCGGTTGCAAAAATAAAGGCACTGAAAGAGAAACATGAAAAAGATACGTTTTTGAAAGAAACAGAGCGTATTTTAACGGATTTCATCGTTAGTTCTCCAACCAATGGGGTTAAAGTTTCGCAAGTAGAAAAGAAAAATGAATAGTATTTTATATATAAAAAAAAGCCTTTCAGAATTACTTTTGAAAGGCTTTTTTTATGAAGCAAATATTATATTACTTTTGAATTTCCATTTGTGATTCCATCTTTGCGGCAATTTTATCAAAATCAATGGCTCCGCAAGACCCACAACCTTTGGCACAACCTGCCTTATTTTTAGGATTAAAGTTTTGGAAAACAAGATTTCCTAAATAAATAATGGCTGCTAAGAATATTAACCCAATAAATACATTTTCCATAATTTTACGATTCAAAAAATCGTGTTATACAGTTTTCCAATTTCGAGAAATAACTCCCTCTAACTCTGAAAACATACCACAACCTGCAATTAGTTCACGCCCGAAAACAAAATCATCTCCTCCTTTAAAATCCTTAACCATTCCTCCTGCTTCTTGCACAATCAATGTACCAGCCGCCACATCCCAAGGTTTTAAATTATATTCAAAAAAGCCTTCAAAACGACCACAGGCTACATAAACTAAATCTACGGAAGCGGCTCCCAAACGTCTAAGTCCGTGTGATTTTTGCATAAGTTCCTTCAAAATATTCAAATAATTTTCCATCATTCCAAAGTCATAATAAGGGAACCCCGTAGCAATAAGGCTATCTTTTAAATATTTAGCTGAAGAGACTTTGATTGGTTTTTCGTTCAAAAATGCACCACCACCCAGCCAAGCTGTAAAACATTCATCTCGATTAATTTCGTAAACTACACCGGAAACAATTTTGTCATTTTGCATAAGCGCAATCGAAATAGCAAAAACTGGCAAACCGTGCATATAATTGGTAGTACCATCTACAGGGTCAATTATCCAAGCAAATTCTTGGTTATCAGTCTTTTGCCCAGTCCCTTCTTCGGCAATAAATCCAGCTTCGGGAAGAATTTTGTGCAAGCCATCAACCAAACGCTGTTCCGTTTCTTTATCCACGTAAGAAACCATATCATTAAGCCCTTTATATTCAATACTATCACGATTAAATTCTGCGGCTGCTTTTCGAACAAATTCACCCGTTTGACGGGATAATCTTGCTACATCTGAGGTAATTTTTTCTAAATTCATAATGCAAAAGTACAAATAAGGTACAGATAAACCCCTAAAATACCACTATTAAACCAATAGTAAGGAAAAAAGAAAACCCTCATAAATGCCTTTTAAAGCGTTTTAAAAGGGTTTTTGTATTGTTTTAGTAGGGTATCTTACTTTCCTATACAGAAAGTATAGTATATTGATTATCAGATACTTATGTTTTCTTAATTCGTAAAGGTACAAATAAGTAAGATTTACCGTTAAAAAACGTACCCCCTTCGCCCACTATGTCGAACCCCTCAAAGTGTAAATATCTCACTTTGGTAATTACTCGCCATCGGTGCAAGTGAAAAAACAAAACCCTACTACCTCAAAAGATAATAGGGTTCGTCATCGGGACGTGTTCAACAAAAAGGCTATTTCATTGATAAGTTTTCAATAATCAATAAAGCATCTTATTAGATTATTAATTATTGTTCTATTTTCTTATCATTCTCTGATTCATTGCCTATAAATAAATGTATTATTACAAGCATTACCACCATAACTGTATCTTCCATATTATGATTATTGGTTAAATGTGAATATTAATTTCTAAAGTTGTCAGGCAATAAAAAGACGGTTTGGTGACTACTGCCCAAAAACATATTATTAAGTTCGTTGTCGTCCATTACCTTATCTTGATACCGTGATGGGAGTGTATCGTTTAACCTTCCACTAAATAGAAACCCATCCGCAACATTTTGAAAGATTAAAACGCTTGGATAAATCGGACGGCTCAAAGAGTGTAAACTGTCCTTATTGCCTTCGTTGAAAATGCTATTCAATAGCTTTACTTTTTCTGTTCGATTATTCATGTTGAAAATATGTTTTTTGTTCATTCCAAACAATGCTATACTTCTGCAATAGATTTGCCCTTAATGCTTCAATTTTTTGTTTCCTATTCATCATCTGTATTTTTTAAACGGTTAATTAGATTATCAATCTCTTCGTCAGATAAACTATCAAATGAAATTTTCTGCTCTTTTTGTGTAGGAATTAAGTAGGGAATTAATTTTAAAATAAATCCGACCTTATCTCTGGCATCCATGCCTTGTAAATCGTCCTCTATTGTCTCAAAAGAGCGACTTACAATCCCTTCAATAGTGGCTTTTAAATTCGTTGTACCTTTATTCTGCACTCCAAGAGTACGACCGCCCGTTTTTGGTTTTCCTTTTTCAAATGGCATAATTTTATTTCTTTAATATTCTTTTTTAGAATGTGATTAATCAATAAGCTAAATTCTGAAACTCACAATAGAATTTATAAAACTGTTCAAAGTTTCGTATCAGTAAATAAATACCACCCGACGATTCAACTTCTTTCTGAACCTGCTTTTGGGCATCAGATTGTTTATCCTTGGCGTATTTTATTTCCAAAGACACATGAATTTTATTGATACAAGCGTGAATGTCCGATGTGCCTTTTTGGGTAGTTCCATAAGTCATTACGCTACCTCTTTTCTGTCCTTGACTTTGTATTCGAGTTGCGTAATGTCCTTTCAATCTCAAAAAGTCAATGACGCATTTTGTGAGGTCGTTTGCTGAACCGTCATTGTACTTAGTTCTGGGTATTGCCTTAATCGGTAAATTAGGGTACTGCTCAATTTTCTTTTGATAAGCTAAATTCTCCAATTTTTGGAGGGCAGTTAATTGTTTTTCTAACATAATAAGGATTTTTAGTATTTAATTCTTTAATAGTAATATTTTACAGTAATATTTTCTTTAATTCTTATCAAAGTTAGATTTACTGACCTTGCTATTTAACGGGATAAAAATTCTGCCCGTTGAATAAACTTCCATAACCCGCATTTAATCAAGTTTAACTACACTGATAGGAAAAACGCCTGTACGCTTATGTTCTTCATTCATAAGGTCAAGTACCTCATCACTTGCCATCATGCTGTCTAATGATTCGTAGTCTAATATTTTAGCCACGTCTTCAGCAAAGAATGATATTTCATTTGTTTTGAGGTCTTTCTTCATCCTTACTGGGTCGCCCATAAAGAAGTCAAGATAAATGTCGTACTGCTCATTTTTCTCTAATAGTATCATATTGTTTTTTGTTAAGGACGGCAAAATTTTTAGCTGTCGTAAGATTGATTTTAAATATTTTTATCAAAATAGGGGTGTCCAAAATTTTCAGCATACCCCCAAATGATGATTCACTTTTGAGCCATCTCATAAAACGGTTAATTCTTGTTTTTATGAATGTCTCGGTATTCACTTTTGAATGCTGGCATTATTAAATAATTACCGCTACGATTCGCCCATAAACGCAACCTTAACACGTTTTAGAAATTTGATTGATATAACGGCACTACTTTGGTTTTCTGCAATTACTTTCAAGTGCCTTATAATTACGTCTTTAATGTCATTTATTGCCACGCCATCAAGAACAAACACCCCATCGAATACTTTTAAATGCTTATTGAACCAATCAATAATAATTACACTTTCTTTAAATTCATCGTCAGAAATTTGTGGTATTTCCTCCCAAAACGGTATTTCTTCAAGTTGGGGGGTTTCGGGTGCTGGCAGTTCAAACTTTGGCGGTGCTGAACGTATCAAAAAATCGCCAATATCAAAACCCTCTTTAATTTCAAATTCAGAAACATTAACTAATTTTTGCAGTCTGTCGTCCACGGTAATTGACTTAAAAAACGCCTTCATTTCTTGTAATTCTGCCTTTTTGCTCCATTCTTCAAAACCCTTACCCAAATCAGGCATTAAATAAATATCCCTATCTTTTAAAGAATTAAGGTATAAAAAAGAGGTGCTAAAATTTCCTGCTCCTTCGCAAGCAATCCACGTATATTGAGGTAGATAAACACTCGCAATCAGAACAGTTTTTGCTGATTCTACTAAATAAATCGGTTTACCATCGTCCAAATATTGTTCACCAAAGCAACAATGAGTTAAATTAAAATCTGTCAGTTTTGCCTTAAAATCTTGGTGGCATCGAACAGAATTAAAATCTTTTGTACGCTTGCAATCCGTCTTTGTAAATGTCTCTTCTGACTTCTTAGCCACGTATTCAATAATCTCACTCGACAATACATTTCCATGAATATCTATTCGCCACATGATAGCCTTACCGTCCGATGTTGTGCCGATGTTAAACCGTTCAATCAAATACAATGCTATTGCTTGCCCAAACAAATTGACTAACCAACGATGCAAAGTATTTTTCTCATTATACCCTAATGTGGAGGTAAATAAAGCCTTGCCAATGTATTCAGGTGCTTTAGTTTCAGTTTCTATTTTTGGCACGATATAACTTGACTTTGGCGTAAAGGGTGTACCCTTATTATAATCTGGATTATCTTTAATGAAGTCCCACCCCGTATAATTGTAAGCACATTTATCTTTTCGGTTGCAAATGCCCACGTGGTCGGCAACAAACTCCCCTGTTTCTGTATCTAACTGCCTGCTGAAACATTTAGGTTTGCCACAATTTGGGCAAGTATGTCTGTCTTTGCTGGTCTTGTATTTTTCATAAATAAATCGCTGTTTCTTCATTTTAGTAAGGATTAAAAAGGTTTGGTTAATTAGTTAAGTCAATTGGTTAATCACTAACTAACCAATGGATTAAGTTTAGTTAGTTAGTCAATAGGGCATAGGCTCATTAACTAACTAACCAATTAAAAAC
>NZ_CBABQS010000057.1:0-30821 GCF_964672035.1 Arcicella sp. | reverse complement strand
GTTGAACCGTCCACAACTGACGCTTTGATGGAAGATGTGCCTAAGTCTAAGCCTAAAAGTAGCATTTGTTTTTCTTTAAATGATTGGTTTTGAATTTACAAAAATAGAAGAAATTAGCGAATTGTTCTATACAGTTCTACATTAGAATAATATTAATTTAAAAATAGAATTCTCATGGTATGACTTTTTGGTGATAGCTTTGTTAGAGAAAATGTGGAATTTAAGAAAAACAATATGTTCAAAATAAAGAATATCACCAAAACGTACCGAGAAAAAGTAGTTGTCAATTCAGTATCTTTAGAAGTACAAGCGGGTGAAATAGTTGTAATTGTAGGAGAAAGTGGTTCGGGAAAAACCACCTTATTAAATATTCTTTCTGGTAATATTCAACCCACTTCAGGTTCATTAACGCTTGATAATCAAGAAATTGATTTGTATTTTAATCGACTTATCCGTGATTTTCCAACGATAAAACTTGTACCTCAAGATTATCGATTGAAGCCAGATTATACCGTTTCAGAAAACATTGACCTTGCACTCACAAAATTCACGCATGAATATAGAAAAAAACGAGTGCAAGAACTGGTAGAGCTTTGTGGAATTTCAGAAATTAAAGATAAAAAACCTCGTGAAATTTCGGGTGGAGAAAAACAGCGGACTGCTATTGCCCGTGCCATTGCCGATGAACCATTGGTACTTTTATTAGACGAACCTTTCAGTAATTTAGATTCCATCAATCGTACGCAATTACGAGGTAAAATTATCGAAATTATTAAACAAGAAGGTATTGGATGTGTGTTGGTTACGCATGATTTATTGGATGCTTTTTTGGTTGCCGACCGAATCGGAATCATGCAGAATGGAGACCTTTTATTAGTAGATTCTCCTAAAAACATATTTCAACAAACTAAAAATCAGTACGTTAGAAAATTTGTAGATTCAGCAATGGAACCTATCGAGGTTTTCTTAAAAACGTATGCTGAATTGTTTTAACGAAACAGCCCGAAATAATTCCGTTGAGGTTTATTTCAGGCTGTAAATTATTAAGTAAGTTGTTCTCTAAACTGTCTTTACGTAACTTCCCAACCACTTTATTTCGGAAGTATGTTTCGCCATAATGCTTTGAACGCTATCGTCTAAGAAATATCCATCAAACTCCATCAAAAACCAGAAATTGAACTGCTCGCCTTCTTTTACTGGACGACTTTCAATTTTCAACAAGTTAATTCCTTGATTTTCAAACTCTTGCAAGAATCTAACGAGCGTTCCAGGTTTACCATCTTCAGGTAAACGAGCAATTACCGTAGTCTTGTCATTTTCACTTTTTTGATTAATAAAATCTTTACCGATAATAAAAAAACGAGTTCGATTCTGAGCGGAGTCTTGAATATTATCAAAAAGGATTGGCACATCAAAGAGTTTTGCGGCAATATGAGAACAGATTGCGGCTGAATCTGTCTCCTGACCAGCCAACTTTGCGGCTTTAGAGGTTGAATCAACTTGCACAAAAAAATCATCTTCCTTTGCACCAAAATAATCATCCAAGAATTTTTCGCATTGACCAAAAGCGATATCTTTAGAATAAATTTTCTTGATATCGGATAATTTTTCTGCCTTCGTTGCAAAGGTAAAATGAACAGAAATTATCACTTCGGCCACGATTTTAAGGTCGGTTTCATTCAATAAATCAATGGTTTCCTTTACGATTCCTTCCAAATTGTTCTCAATCGGCACAACGCCAAACCTTGCTCGACCCGTATCAACGCTCTGAAACACAGAACGAATATTCGGAAGAGCTAAATAATCACTCATTGCCCCAAATCTACTTTCAGCGGCTTGATGTGTAAAACTGCCTTCAGGACCTAAATAAGCTATTTTTTCAGGTAATTCAAGGTTTCTGGAAACGGCAAAAATTTCTAAATAAATTGCTTCGATCGCAGCACGATTTAGCAATCCCTTATTCATAGAATCCAGTCTATCAACAATTTGTTTTTCTCTTTCTGGGCGATAAATTACCGTTTGGGTACTCTTTTTCAGCTCACCAACTTGTTTAACTACTTCCATTCGCTTGTTCAAAATATCAAGCATTTGGTTGTCGAGTGAATCTATTTGATTTCTTAATTCTTCGAGGGACATAATTGTCAATTAACAATTGATAGTTGATACTTAACAATTACTAAAATAATCAGATGACTAATTATTCTCAATTATTAAGTATCAATTATCAATTAATTTAAGCTGCCAATTCGGCAGGGTCTTTTTCTACGATTAAATTTTCAATAATAAACTTCTGACGATCGGGTGTATTTTTGCCCATGAAATACGTCAGAATTTTGGGAATGGTCGTATCTTTTGTCAAAATAACGGGTTCAAGACGGATGTCATCATTAATAAATTTTCCAAATTCCTCTGGCGAAATCTCACCTAAACCTTTAAAACGAGTAATTTCAGGCTTTGGACCTAATTTCACCATGGCCTTTTGTTTTTCATTTTCATCATAACAATAAATCGTTTCTTTTTTATTTCTTACTCGAAACAAAGGAGTTTCCAAAATATACAAATGACCATTTCTTACTAAATCTGGGAAAAACTGCAAGAAAAATGTCATCATCAATAATCGAATGTGCATCCCATCGACATCAGCATCGGTTGAAATAATAATTTTGTGATAGCGAAGTCCTTCCAACCCTTCTTCAATATTCAAAGCGTGTTGAAGCAAGTTAAATTCTTCATTTTCATACACAATTTTTTTAGTCAAGCCAAAGCAATTCAAAGGTTTACCTCTCAAACTAAATACCGCTTGTGTTTGTACATTTCGTGATTTTGTGATTGAACCACTCGCCGAATCTCCTTCCGTAATAAATAACATAGTATTGTATCTTTCATCCAACTTTTCGTCCGTTAAATGAACCCGACAATCACGCAATTTTTTATTGTGAAGATTCGCTTTTTTGGCTCTATCATTGGCAAGTTTTTTAATTCCTGCCATGTCTTTACGCTCACGTTCGGACTGCTCAATTCTTTTTTTGATGGCCTCGGCAGTGGCTGGATTTTTGTGTAAATAATTGTCAAGATTAACTTTTACAAAATCACCAATAAAGCTTCTAACCGACTGAGAATTAGTATCTGGCGAAACATTACTCGAACCCAATTTTGTTTTGGTTTGAGATTCAAAAACGGGTTCTTGCACTCTAATGGCAATTGCTCCTACGATACTCGTACGTACATCCTCAGGCGAATAATCCTTTTTATAAAATTCTCTCACGGTCTTCACGAGTGCCTCACGAAATGCTTGCAAATGCGTACCACCTTGGGTAGTATTCTGACCGTTCACAAATGAATAATATTCTTCTCCATATTGATTGCCATGCGTTATAGCAATTTCAATATCATTTCCTTTTAAATGGATAATTGGATAGCGTCTTTCATCCTCGGCAGAATATTTATTCAGCAAGTCAAAGAGTCCGTTCTGAGAAAAATATTTTTGTCCATTGAAATTAATGGTCAATCCTGCATTTAGATAAGCATAATTCCAAATTAAGTATTCGAGAAATTGAGGAATATAATGATAGTTTTTGAAAATGGTATTATCAGGTTCAAAAACGACGTGCGTGCCATTTCGTCCGTTTGATTCAGTTCCATCGGGTGATTCATTCATCAATTCACCTTGTTTAAATTCTGCCCATTTGGTTTTGCCATCACGGAATGATTGTACTTTGAAATACGAAGCCAAAGCATTGGTTGCTTTCGTACCGACGCCATTTAAACCAACCGATTTCTGAAAAGCACCAGAGTCGTATTTTCCGCCCGTATTTATCTTAGAAACACAGTCGATTACTTTCCCGAGTGGAATGCCTCGGCCATAATCACGCACTTCAACTCGGTGATCAGAAATTTTAATTTCGATGGTTTTCCCATTGCCCATCATGTGTTCATCAATGGAATTATCCATGATTTCTTTTACTAACACATAAATACCATCATCAGCCGATGACCCATCTCCCAATTTACCAATATACATACCAGGGCGAAGGCGGATGTGTTCTTTCCAATCGAGAGACCGAATATTATCTTCGGTATATTTTACATTTTCTACTATTGTGGACATATTTTAAAAGAAAGGATAAGTAAAGCTGACAAATTCAAGTTAAAATAATTAGTTTTCTATTTTTGTTAAAAATTATCAACTAATATCAAATGAATTAGAAAATGGTGTACCCATCATTAGGTTTCACCGTCATTTAAAGGCAAAACTACAAAAAACATTAATAAAGTATGAAATAAACAAGTTTTAATTGTTCTTGGAATAATTAAACTATCAAATGGTCGTGTGAATTAGCAAAAAGTTGATTTACTTTGTGTTTTGAAATTGTCTTTGTTAATGATTTAGCACATCCAAATTTTGAAATTAATCCTTAATTAACCTTAAAGGCTAAGATTTAAATATGTTGAAAAATAATTTAGCAAATCGTATTTGTAAGAAAATAAACAGTTCTTTATTTTCTATTCCACCCCAAAAATCACTGTTATTTCTTTTTACTATTGGTTTTGTCTTTTTTACAGGTAGCACTTTTTCACAAAGTTTTCCCCTTGGATCGCTTCCAAACATTACCTTTCCGACTCAAGCGCCAAGAGCTTCCACAACAAAATCTTCGGCTCCCTCTAACGCTCCACGTTCAATTGTGCAATCTGGGTCAGAGAAAGCAGTGAGCGATTCGATAAAGTCGGCAAGGGTGGCAGGTGCGACAACTCCAATACTTGATTCTGGTGCCGTTGCCTTGCGAAAAAAGATTTATGGATTTAATATATTCAACAATCCAAATATTTCATTTGAAACTTCTTTGAAAATTCCCACGCCAAAAAATTATACACTTGGCACTGATGATGAATTAGTTATTGATATCAATGGATTCTCAGAAGAACATTACAATTTGCCGATTACTTCCGAAGGGTTTATAAGAATTCCAAAGGTTGGGAATGTTTTTGTGAGTGGAATCACCATTGAAGAAGCAAAGAAAAGAATTGTCGATAGATTATCAAAAATATACGTTGGCTTAAAATCATACAACGGAGCAGCTCCTAATACAACGGCTACCGTTTCTTTGGGAAGTATTAGAACTATCAGAGTTACGATTTTGGGTGAAATTGTTGCTCCAGGTTCGTATTCAATGTCTTCGCTTTCAAGAGTGATGAACGCTCTATATTTATCGGGCGGTCCAAATGAAAATGGCACTTTCCGTGACATTAAAGTAATTAGAGATAAACGCTTAATTGCACAAGTTGATTTATATGACCTTTTAACGACTGGCAATCTTCGACAAAATATTTCTCTTCAAGACCAAGATATTATTCAAGTAGGGGCTTATAAATCTCGGATTGAAGTAGTTGGAAGAATCAGAAAGCCTGCCATTTTCGAGAATCTTCCAACGGAAAGTTTAGAGAAAATAATTAGTGAGTATGGCAATGGATTTTCGCCCGATGCGTACCGTCAAGTGTTGAAAATTCAACGTTTTACCGATAAAGATTTAAAGTTGATTGATTTGAATAGTGACTTACTTTCGTCTTTCTACCCTAAATCAGGCGATATTATTACGGTTGAACAGATTTTAACGGATCGAATTGAAAATGCTATTTCACTGAACGGTGCGGTTTTTAGACCGGGCAGATACTCAGTAAGTGATAATCAAACTTTAACTAAACTAATAAAAAGAGCAGAGGGATTCAAACAAGATGCGTTTGTAACTCGTATATCTATTGTTCGTTTATTGGAGGATTTAACGAAAGAAAATATCTCCGTAAATTACAATGACATATTATCAGGGAAAACTGCTGATATCGTCCTTAAAAGAGAAGATATCGTTACTGTCTATTCCGGTCTTGAATTGATGGAAAATTATACCGTTAGAATTCAAGGAGAAATAAACTTGAAAGGGTCAGCTCCTGTGACTGCCACTCCCACTTCGGGTACAACTGGTGTTGCTGAAACGCCAACTGGGACTACCGCTGAAACGCCAACTGGTTCATTCCCTTACGTAAGAAATATGACGGTTGAAGATTTAATTCAAAAAGCAGGAGGATTGAAAGAATCAGCTGCTACTGGAAGAATTGAAGTAATTAGGAGAAAGAAAAATATTGGTAAAGACGACCCAAGTCAGATTACTTCAACAATTGGTGAGAAATTTAACTTTTCAATTAATAATAATTTATCAATGAATGAAACTGCTTCAAAATTCGTTCTTGAACCTTTTGATGAGGTGTTTGTAAGATCTTCTCCAAACTATGAAAAACAACAATTTGTGTCCGTTGAAGGTCAAGTTATTTTTCCTGGTGTGTACGCTTTAGAACGTAAAGATGAAAGAATCTCAGATTTAATGAAAAGAGTGGGAGGTTTGAATGCACAAGCTTACGCAAGTGGAGCTACTTTAATTCGTAAATTCAAAATTAGTAAACAAGAAGCGGATAGAAAACGTAGGCAATTTAGTGATTTGAGTGATGTTAGTACAGACGCTTCGGTCAAAGTTGAAGAAGTCAAAGAAGAAAGTGTAGAATCAATTGGCATAGAGTTAGTACGTGCTTTAGAAAATGCTGGAACCCCTGCAGATATGCTTTTGCAAGACGGAGATATCATTCGAGTACCGAAAGAGCCTCAAACGGTAAGAATGCAAGGAGAAGTACTATATCCTACGTCAACAAGATTTTTAGATGGAATGCCATTTAAACATTACATTTCTGAATCGGGAGGTTTTACCGATTTGTCCGCAAGAAGACGCTCTTATATTGTTTATGCGAATGGCTCTGTTGATAGAACTCGTAAATTATTTGGCCTAATTAATGTTTATCCAAAAGTTGAGCCTGGTTCTGAAATTATAGTCCCAAGATTGAACATCAGACAAGGTGCAACGCAACAATTAGTTCAAACTATCATTGCACTTTCAACAGTTATATCAAGTACAGTAGGTCTTTTGGCTTTAGTTAGAACCCTTAAATAAATATTATTAAATTAGAAATGTCAGATAATCAATATAATTCATTACCCGAGGACCAATTTTCATTTAATGATATTGTTAAAAAAGTAGTCTCTTTTTCAAACCTCATTGTTAGAAATTGGAAAATACTTGTACTTTCAATTATTTTAGGAACAGCAGGCGGATACCTTTTTGAAAGATTAACCCGAAAACCGCCTATTTATATTGCCAAAATTGTTTTCAACATGGAAAACGGTGGAGGTAGTAGCACAGGAGGACTTTCTGATTTAGCGAGTGCCTTTGGTATTAGCGGAGCAAATTCTGCAAGTGCTGGATTGTTTAGTGGTGATAACTTTATCGAATTGTTAAAAACTAAAAATCTTTACAATCGTGCCTTGTTAACAAGAGTGGATGTTTTTGGAAAAAATTATATTTTTGGCAATTATTACCTCGAAAAAAGTGGACTTTTAAAAGACGAATTAGAAGAGGATGTGGAAATGCAAACGTTTAAGTTTACCCATGATAAATACGACTCTGCCTCATTGAATGAGAGGTCGAGAGTCAGATTAGTTCAGAATTATCTTATGCCCTATACTATTGTAGCAAATGATAGTAAGAAGGCAACCTTTTTATCCCTCGCTGTTACAACAAGAAACGATACACTTTCTTACATTTGGGCAAATTTGTACCTTAAAATTGTTACAGATTTTTATAAGGAAACTAAAACCATTAAAACCAGAGAATTAAGAGATCTAATTAAGCATCGAGTTGATTCATTGAAGCGTGAACTTTATAAAACTCAGGGTGAAGCGGCAAAATATGCCGACCAAAATCAGCAAATAATTGTTCAGGAAGGGCTTGTTCAACAACAACGTCTTCAAACGAATAGTGGGCAATTGCAAGGAATGTATTTTGAGGCAATGAAAAATTTGGATAATTTAAATTTTTCTATGGCCAAAGAGACACCCCTTTTGAGTCGAATAGATGACGCAGAATTACCAATATCTCCAGAACCAGATCCAACTAAAAAAGGTATTATTATTGGTTCAATCATTGGTTTACTCTTGGCCATTATTTACGTTGCGTTTAAGGAATCGTTAAAAGAAATTAATAAAAATTAGAATTTTACAACATGATGCAAGAAACAGTTATAGAAGCAGGAAGGTCAGAAAAATATTATTGGCAAGATTTATGGAGATTCAAAGAGTTACTTTTTATATTAGCGCTTAGAGATATTACCGTAAAATATAAACAAACATTTGTGGGGGTTGCGTGGGCAATTTTTCGACCAGTATTAACGGTTTCTGTATTCGTATTTGCATTTGATAAAGTTGCTAAAATTGAAAATAAATCAGATATTCCTTTACAAATTATTATTTTTACGGGCGTAATTTTTTGGAACTTCTTCGCCATGTCTTTCCAACAAGTGAGTAATAGTATCACGGGGAATGCGAATTTAGTTTCAAAAGTGTATTTTCCACGATTATTAATGCCAATAAGTTCAGTAGCAGTTCCCCTATTAGATTTTTTAGTTGGTTTTGCCGTAATGATTCCATTTCTTATTTATAAAGGTTATCCGCCAACATTGCATATATTATTTGTACCATTTTTCTTGATACTATCTTTTTTTGCTTCATTTAGCTTAGGCGTAATTTTTGCCTCTTTAAATGTTCAATATCGAGATTTTCAGCAAATTGTACCTTTGATTGTTCAATACGGATTTTTTGTTTGTCCAATCGCCTATCCAATTGCTACTATTCAAGAATTATCATGGTACCCAATCTATCAATGGATTAATCCATTAGCCGGAATAATAGAAGGTTTTCGTTGGTGTTTGATTCCAAATTATCACTATTTTCAATGGGATACGATTATTCCTTCCGTGGTATTTGTAACAATTACGACAATCCTTTCGGTTGTTTTTTTCCGTAAGAAAGAAAACTCTTTTGTAGATTACATTTAATCCATGAAATTTTGTTCGTTAACTCATAAAATTATAATATATAATTGAAGTAATGGAGCCTTTTACTCCTTTTGAAAATGACAGTAATTGAAGCAGAAAATATAAGTAAACGTTACATCATTGACCATATCAAAGGCAATGCAAAAGGGAATACCCTACGAGAAATCGTGACTGATAATGTTAAAAACTTATTCACTAAAAAAAATAGCGAAGAAGTAAGTCACGAAGATTTTTGGGCATTGAAAGATGTAAGTTTCAAAATTGAACAAGGTGATAGAGTTGGGATTATTGGCTCGAATGGGGCTGGAAAATCTACGCTATTAAAAGTTTTAAGTCGTATTACAGAACCCACGCAAGGAAGAATTAATATTAAAGGTCGAGTTGCCAGTCTTTTAGAGGTTGGAACGGGTTTTCATCCAGAACTATCAGGACGTGAAAATATCTTCTTAAATGGTGCGATTCTTGGCATGAAACGACAGGACATCAAAAATCAATTTGATGCGATAGTTGATTTTGCTGGCGTTGAACAGTTTTTAGATACACCCGTAAAACGCTATTCATCGGGGATGTACGTCCGTTTAGGATTTGCCATTTCTGCCCACCTTGAACCAGAAATTTTGATTGTTGATGAGGTTTTAGCCGTTGGTGATGCCGATTTTCAAAGAAAATGTCTGGGCAAAATGAAAGATGCCTCTACATCTGGAAGAACCATTCTTTTCGTAAGTCATAATCTTACTGCCGTTCAAGGACTTTGCAATAAAGGTATGTTTATGAAAAAAGGCCAATTAATTGAAATGGGTGAAACTAATCAAGTGTTAGCAACCTATTTAAGTCATGTTCAAAAAACAGCCTTAGAATCATGGTGGCTTACGCCAGAAGAAGCGCCAGGAAATGACAAAGTACGTTTGAAAAGTATAAAGTTAGTCCCACAATTTTTGGACGGACAAAAACATATTGATGTAAGAACTAAATTCAAAATACAAATTGAGTTCTGGAATATGATGGAAGGGGCAAATCTAAATTTGAGCCTCCACTTAAATTCTTTAACCGGTGAATGTATTTTCAATATCGGAACTGCCTCAAAATCATTTGAAAAAGGAATTATTACGGCTGAATGCGAAATTCCAGATAATTACCTGAATGATGGTTCATATTCAATTTCATTCATGGTGGTGAAAGATACGTCATCAGCCGTTTTCAATTTTGAAGAAGCACTTATTTTTGAAATTGAAGACTATCGTGAAGGAACTTCATGGTACGGAAAGTGGCCTGGTTATGTTAGACCAAAGATAGATTTCCCAATAACTCAACTTGAACTTGAAAGCGTTAGCTAAAACCTAATTGGCAAACTTCCCGAAAAAATTCCATTGTGGATTAACCCAACGGAGTTGTTTCGGGAAGTTCATCTTTATGCAAAAATGATAAACGTTACCAAAACATATTTACCTCCAATTGAAGAATATCAAGCATACGTTGAACGTATCTTTAAAAGTAATCAATTGACCAATAATGGTCCCTTAGTTCGTGAATTAGAGCAAAAACTAAAAGATTTTTTGGGCGTAAAGCATTGTTTATTCGTAAGCAATGGCACAATTGCTATCCAAATTGCGCTGAAAGTTTTAAGCATAAAAAAGGAAGTAATTACTACACCATTCTCTTATTGTGCTACCACTCACTCCCTCCTTTGGGAAAACTGCAAACCCGTTTTTGCTGATATTTTAACGTCTGACTTTTGCATTGACCCACAGAAGGTTGAGGAACAAATTACTGAAAATACCGAGGCAATTTTGGCTACGCACGTGTATGGAAATCCATGTAATGTAGATAGATTGGCAGCAATTGCTCAAAAGCATCATTTAAAATTGATTTACGATGCAGCACACTGTTTTGGCGTAAAAGTAAACGGCACTTCAATTTTTAATTATGGAGATATTAGCACGTGTAGTTTTCATTCTACAAAGGTCTTTCATTCAACCGAAGGCGGTGCAATTTTTACGGATAATGATGATTATGCCTATCTAATCGACCGTTATCGTAGTTTTGGGCATATTGGGGATAATTATTTAACCATTGGTATCAACGGGAAAAACTCGGAATTTCATGCCGCAATGGGATTATGTGTATTGCCAAATGTTCCAGAAATCATTGAAAACCGCCGTCAAATATTTAATTTATATGACAGTATTTTGAATTGGGACAAATTAATAAAACCCCTTGTAACGCTACCTACTGAACATAATTACGCATATTATCCTATCTTTTTCGATTCTGAATCAACTTTATTGAAGGTTAGAGAAAAACTTGAAGCTCAACAAATTTTCCCAAGAAGGTATTTTTATCCATCATTGAGTAGCTTGAAATTTGTGATTGATGAAAGTAATTGTCCAATCTCCGATGATTACGCAGTTAGAGCTTTGGCACTTCCTCTTTATTTTGATTTAGCCCACGATGATGTTAAAAAAATTGCAGAAATCGTAAATAGCTGTCTTTAATTATGGTATTTTTCTACCCAATATTGTTTCTTATATTCATCGGTTTTGTAGTCCGTGTTGCGGCAAGGGTGTGCAGAAAATCGTTAATTGACATTATTATTACCGCTTTCGTTGTCTTTTGTGGGAGTGTAATTTTTACAGGATTTGTCCTTTCAGAAGTTGATAAACTGAACGATAGAAGATTTTGGGCTTGGGGTGTTTTTATCCCTGCATTCGTATTTTATATACTTTTTGCTAAGTTTTTTGCCAGAGATAGGCGTGAAAACTTCACCTTTTTTGAAATAATTGGTAGCAGAATTCAATTGGTTTGGAACTGGTTTGGAAATCTCTCTTTATTCTTGAAATTAGTTTTCGGTGGATTATTTGTAACCTTCGGAATTGTTGAAATTACCAATTTATTACTCATCGTATACACGCCCCCAAACGAATGGGATAGTATGACGGGACACCTAAATCGTTTGCTTTATTACCTCCAACATGGTTCAATGGCACATTTTGGGGGAACAAATTGGAATATTGATACTTACCCAAAAAGTATTTGTACAATACAGATTTACAATTACTTAATGTCAGGAAAAGGTGAAAATTGGTTCAAAGCCATTCATCATTCAGCTTATTTGATTACGGGATTCGGAGCATTTGGTATTGGTAGAAGCATCAGTAATAACTTTTCGGCTGGCGTTTTTTGTGCCTTAGTCATGTGGCTCTTGCCCAATGTTTTAATGCAATCCATCACCACGGAAACGGATGTTGTTTTGGCTTCGTATTTAACATGCTTGGTCTATTTCCTTTTTACTTATCGTGAAAAACTTTGGCGAAGATATTTATATCTGGCAGGACTAACTTTTGGAATAGCTTTGGGACATAAAATTACTTTCTTATTTTCGCTTCCTCCCCTATTTTTTATCATCATGTACACCGTATTTTATGAGGAAAATTGGCGTAGAGTGATTGATTTAAAAAAACCAACGTTTAGTCCTCAAAAGCAATTTGAAAGAATAATAGATAATTCAACCATATTTTGGTTAATCTTTGCTCGATTTAAACATTTATTTTTAGGTTTGTTAATCGGGATTTGCCTCTTTGCTTTACCAACTGGTTACCTCACAAATCTCAAAGTTTATGGAGACCCAATTGGTCCACCAACTGCCTTAAAACACCAATCTTTCCAACGTGCAGGAACGAAGAAAAACTTATTGATACAGGGTTCAAGAAATGTCATACGCTATACGATTGATATGGTAAATTTAGATGGTTTACGGAACTGGAATGTTGGAGAAGAATTGAATGATTTAATGAAAAAACCAATCATTAAGTTAGAAAGAAAGAGTAATTTGAAGTTAGAGGCAACAACTGATTACACAATTATACCTTTTACTTATAAAAAAAGATTTGAGTTTTTTAATGCAAATCCATATTTAGGTATTTTTGGTTTTTCTTTGATTTTACCCCTAATTTTACTCGTATTATTAGGCATTATCAGAAAAGGGAAAGCGTATTATATCTTGGCTATTGCCTTCATATTGCACTTTTTAGCCTTAGCTTTCACCGCAGCTTATGACCCTTGGAAAGGTCGCTATATGATTAGTACTGCAGTCTATGCCGTTCCATTTTTATCCCTGCTTTTCACGAATTGGGATGTGAATACTTGTAAATTTAGTTTTTTGAAATTGTATTTAGGAATTGTAGTCTTAATAGGCTCATTATCAGCAATTTTAGCCGTTTATTTGAATGAAAGATGCCTTCCGATTGCAACAATGGGCAGACCATCAGCTTTTGATACTGAAAGAATTGCTTTACAAACTTGGGCAAGACCAGATATTACGCCTGCCTATCAAAAATACAATCAGCTTGTTCCTCAAAATGCACACGTTGCTTTGGCTACGATTAATGATGACTACGAATATCCATTGTGGGGGGATAAAAAATTAACTCGAAAATTGTACGTTGTGAATCCTTTTGAAAAAGGAGTTCAACCATTTCCGAGAGAAGCTGAATATCTATTTTTCGATAAAAGTGTCATTAAGCCTCAAAAAGGGGATATTCGTTTAGGGACAGATACTACGTTAACGAATTTGATTGTGAAAGGTGAGGATTATTATTTAAGAAAATTGAAGTAAAATGAAAATTGGAATCATGCAGCCCTATATATTTCCGTACATCGGATATTTTCAATTAATCAATGCCGTTGATAAATTTGTGATATACGATGATGTGAATTTTATTAACAAAGGCTGGATTAATAGAAATAGAATACTGAATAACGGAAAAGACAGTTTATTTTCAATTCCGCTGAAAGAAGCAAGCCAAAACAAATTAATTAACGAAATTGAAGTAAATTGGGATGCTAATTGGAAAAGTAAATTTTTAAAAACGCTTGAACAGTGCTACAAAAAAGCCCCTTTTTATCAAGAAGTATTAACCATTGTCGAGCAAACTTTATACGTTGACAACGAGCCTATTTCAAAAGTAATTGAGCATAATTTGAGATTGATTTGTCATTATTTAGATATTAAAACTGAAATCGTTTCAAGTTCAGCTAATTATCAAAATATGCATCTAAAGGCACAAGAAAGGATTTTGGATATTTGTTTACAAGAAAAAGCGACGCAATATATTAACCCAATTGGTGGATTAGAACTTTATGATAAAGTTTTTTTTGAAGAAAAGAATATCAAAATGAATTTCATTAAATCAAATCCAGTCGAATATCCACAATTCAAAAATGAGTTTGTACCGTGCCTTTCGATGATTGATGTATTAATGTTTAATTCAAAAGAGAAAATTAAGGAATTTTTAAATAATTATGATTTAGTTTAGGTTTTCAACTTATCATTTTCTGATAACTGATAGCGGTACGCCGCCCGACTAATAACTGAGACACATGGCAAAAGTAGTAGTTTTCGGAACGGAATTAGTGGCTGAATTAGCCCATTATTACCTCACCCACGATTCTGAACATGAGATTGTGGCGTTTACGGTGAATCAAGAATATATCAAAGAACCTACATTCTGTGGGATTCAAGTAGTGCCTTTTGAGGAAGTTACCACACTCTTCCCTCCTACTGAATATAAATTTTTCGCTCCATTATCTGAACGAAAAATGAATATGGTTCGGGCAAAAGTTTATCAAGAAGCTAAAGATAAAGGATACGATTTTATCTCTTACATTAGTTCAAAAGCCACCGTTCTGACTGATAAAATCGGAGAGAATTGTTTTATTTTGGAAGACAATACCATCCAACCTTTCGTTACGATTGGCAATGATGTTGTTTTATGGTCAGGTAATCACATTGGACATCATTCTGTCATAAAAGACCACGTTTATTTTACTTCTCACATCGTTTTATCGGGTCGTTGTGTGGTTGAACCCTACTGTTTTATTGGGGTAAATGCCACAATCAGAGACGGTGTAACGTTAGCAGAAGGCACTTTGATTGCGATGGGAACAAATTTTACTGGTAAAAAATCTGACGAATGGAGTATTTATAAAGGCAATCCAGCAGAAAAAGCAAAAGTTTCGAGTAAAGACATTAATTTGTAAAATATGAATAATTACGAACAAAATTTTATTTGCCCTAAAACTAAGACAAAACTTATTTTGTCAGAAGATGGCAAAACACTTCACAATACCTCTTCTGATGAACCAATCAGCTATGAAATTGATGATATTCTTGATTTAACTTATCCCAAAGAGCTTTTTGAGCAGGATAGAAAAGAACGGGTTGCGTATGATGATGCTTTTCAGCGTTATGACCGTGGCGTTACTTGGGTTTTTGAATCATTGAATTCTGATGAACAAGTGAATCGTCAGAAAATGTGTGATTTATTGCACCTTAAACCTGGCATGAAAATTTTGGAAGTTGGCGCAGGAACTGGTAAGGATTCTGAATTAATTATCAAAGCAATTGCCCCAAATGGAGAAGCATATCTTTCAGATTTATCTCCTAAAATGTTGCAATTAGCAAAGCAACGTCTTAATCCAGACGGTGTTACGGTTAATTATTTCATTGCAAACGGAACATATTTGCCTTTCGAGGACAATACTTTCGATGCCGTTTTTCATTTCGGAGGAATCAATACTTTTGCGGAAAGAAAAGAAGCATTTGAAGAATTTAGTCGAGTCGCAAAAGTAGGTGCAAGAATTGTAGTGGGTGATGAAAGCGTACCTTCTTGGTTACGTAATGAGCCTACATACAAAACTTTAATGAAAGCAAATCCAATGTTTGCCGATGAAGTGCCTTTGCAAGATTTACCAAAAAACATTGAAAATTTTGAATTACACTGGATATTCGGTTTTGGGTATTATGTAATGGGATATAATAAATCAGCTATCAATCCGGAAGTAAATGTTAATCTGCAAATTCCTGGAAAAGATTTTGAAGATAATTGGAGATTGAGAGCGGAGAAGAAATAAATAGCTTTGAGCTTTGAGCCATGAGTTTTGAGTTTTGAGAGATATTTAAATCTCATGGCTCATGGCTCAAAGCTCAAAGCTCATGGCTCAAAGCTAAAAATTATGTGGATTAAAAAAGGAGTAGTTTATAAACCAGACGGTTCGTTGGCACATAGCCTTTCGCACGCACAAGTACCGTTTGCCTACAAACATAAAGATTTTTTGAGAGTCTATTTTTCGTCAAGAGATGCACAGGGACAGTCACGCCCAACATTCATTGATGTTGATTACGAAGACCCAACCAAAGTTTTGTACGTTCACGATAAACCTGTTTTAGAATTAGGTGGACCGGGCGAATACGACGAAACGGGCGCTATGCCCGCTTGGTTTGTGGATATGCCCAATGGTGATATTTGGTTATATTACACAGGTTGGAACAGAACTCATAACTCTTACAGGCTCTCAATGGGCTTGTCGGTAAGTTCGGATGGAGGTTTGACATTCAGGAAAATGTTCAAAGGACCCATCATGGATAGGTCAATTCAAAACCCGATTTGGGCGGCTCAACCTTCCGTAATGTTCGACAATGGCATTTGGAGAATGTGGTACATTTCAGGACAAAAATGTGAGTATATTCATGGCTATCCAGAACCATTTTATGATTGTCGTTATGCAGAATCAAAAGATGGTATTAATTGGACTCCAACGGGTGATGTAGTTTTACCATTCGATGATTTTTTGAATGCAGTTGGTCGTCCAAGTGTTTTCAAAGAAGGAGATATTTACAAAATGTATTATTCATATCGTAACGCTGTTGATTATCGTACAAATCGTGACCAAAGTTATAGAATGGGCTATGCAGAATCAAAAGATGGGATTGCTTGGGAGCGAAAAGATGATTTAGTGGGTATTGCAAAATCAGAAAATAAGGGCGATTTTGATTATGAAATGATAAATTATGCCCATTATTATGAACATAATGGCGATAAATTCTTGTTACATAATGGAAATGGTTTTGGTGCATCAGGATTTGCTTACGCTAAATGGCAAGATTTAATTTAATTCCTGATAAATATCATTCAACCCAGATGCTCAGTTGACTACATTTGCCAATAATTAATCAACATTAACGATAAGGTTATGATATATTCAAAAGAACAATTTAATAAAGACGGATTTTTAATTCTGAAAAACTTTTTCGACAAAGAAATTTTACGAGAAATCTACACTGATGCTCGTCAATTATTTGCCGTTCAGATAAAAAGAATTCTTGGTAAAACCGTTGATATTAATAATCGCAATGAATTTGAGCAAGCAATGTTTGATTTTTTTGAGAAAGATTTTAACGCCTTTGTCAATACAGGAAAACAAACGCAACATTTAATTTCAATGCACCGCTTGGGAACTGACGAAAAGATTTTGAGTCTTTTGAAAGATTTAGGCTACGAATTCCCTACAATTGCCGTTCGGCCTGCCATGCAATTCAACAGTCGTCATTTATCAAAAGGGGGTAGCCACTGGAAATTAGGAGCTCATCAAGACTGGAGAACTGGACAGGGGTCTTTGGATAGCGTCGTGCTTTGGTTTCCATTGGTAGATTGTGGCGAAGACTTAGGTTCATTACAAATCATACCTGCAAGTCACACAAATGGGTTAATGAAAGCTGATACGACGGGTTATTTGGGCAGTATTCAAGAGGAAATTCCCGAAGAAAAATATGTACAAACCGAATTTGAAGAAGGTGATTTATTAATTTTCTCGGCCTTCTTAATTCACCGCTCAGGAAATAATATAACCCAAAATATTCGTTGGTCTATTCAATTACGATATAATAATATTGCCGAAGAAACCTTCCAAGAAAGAGGTTTTCCAATGCCCTATATTTATAAACCAGAAGAAAATCTGGTTACGCCCGATTTTCCACTGAAAGAACAATTAGAAAGTGTATTTTCTTAAAATAAAAAAATCCTGTAAGCGTTACTTACAGGATTTTTGTTTTAGGAAAATTTCATCAAAAGTACCATATACTCTTTTATGCCTACAAATAAATCCGAAAACAATTGATTTCGTATATTTATGTAGTGGAACGTTTTTTGTGTTACATTCAGTCAATAATATGTATTGTCACTAACTCATTCAATGAAATACTTACTTTTTTTTTCAACTTTATGCTTCTTAATATCATGTAAAGGGGATTTAGATTTAATTATTCCCGAAACTGCAGCAGGCACAAGTGTTCCTGGTGAAGCGCCTCTTATATACCAAGAAAAATTAGACCAAACTTATGGAAAAAATATTCTTCAAAATTATGATTTGTATTTGCCTTCCACCCGAAATACAAGAAATCCTGTAATTGTTTTACTGCATCAGGGAGCTTGGCGTAGTGGCGACAAATCAGCCATAAATTCTATCGTGAAAAGATTTATTGATAAACGAGTTAACTGCGCCATCGTGAATGCAAATTATCGGCTCACCTCTTCCATTGGAATTACTTATACAGAGCAAATTCAAGATATTAATAGTTTGTTGATTAAACTGAAAAGTGATGCTCAAACCTTAAATATTTCGAGCAATTTTCTTTTGGTGGGTATTAGCGCAGGAGGGCATTTAGCAATGCTTTACGCCAACAGCCCACTTGGCGACAAATTGGCTGCTGGTGTAGCAGGAATTGTGCCCCCAGTCAACCTTACCTCCCCGTCCATGTACAATGGAGAAATAAAAGCTGATGTGGAAAAATTGATTGGAAAGCCATTTTCAACGTCTCCAGAAGAATATTTTGAAGCAAGTCCTATTTTTCAATTTACCCAAGGAAGTATACCTGTGATTGTTTTTTTCGGAGGAAAAGACCTCACCGTTCCTGTTGATCAAGCTGAAATTTGCAAAAAAATGTTTACCGCCAGCAGAATAAAAAATGAGTTTTATTTTTATCCAAATGAAACACACGATTGGAGTCAGTATGATGATACTATCAATAAAATTATTACTTTTGCATCAAAAAATTTGTAATATTATTATTTAGCATGGTAAAAGTTAGTGTAATTGTTCATACCTATAATCACGAAAATTATATTCGTCAAACCCTTGATAGTATTCTAAATCAGCAAGTAAATTTTGAGTTTGAAGTAATTATCGGCGATGATGCTTCTCCAGATTCCACGCCAAAAATTATTAAAGAATATCAAGCAAAATTTCCAACTATCATCAAACCATTGCTTCACCCTAAAAATTTAGGTGGATATGGAAAAGGCAATACATTAGCTACATTGGCAGTTTGTCAAGGGCAATATATTGCAGCAATGGATGGCGACGATTATTGGACAAATCCTTTGAAACTGCAAAAGCAAGTTGATTTTTTAGACAAAAACCCCGATTTTGTGGCTTGTTTTCACAATGCACTGATTCATTTTGAGGATGGTTCACATCCTGATATGTACGTAAATGATGATGAACAAAGGGTAGTGACGACCATTGAAGACTTAGTGGGTGAAGATGAAATTTGGTACATGGCCACCTCAGCCGTTATGTTCAGAAACGGAATAATTAAAGAATACCCGCAATGGTTCCACGATTCTAAAAGTGGCGATATTCCAAGATATATTCTTTTGGGAAAATATGGTAAGTTCTTTTATATCAATGAGGTAATGTCTGTATATAGAAAAAATGGAGGGGGAATGAGTTTTACGGATGGTAAGCAAGATGCAGATTTTTTATTTAATAGAATTGGAATGTATCAAGGCATTGATCAAGAATTAAACTATAAATTTCATCAAAAAATTAATAAAAATATTGCTCGGTATTATTTGATGCTGGCAAATTCAATTCAATATGGCGATGACTTTTTCAAAAGTCGTTATTTTGCTTTAAAATCATTAAAATTATCAAGTCCAAATTCAAATGAACATCTCAAAAATGTACTTCAAAAATATATTATTCCGCATAGATTCATGAAAATTTATGCCAATACGAAAGGTACATTAGAAAAACTATTTTAATCAAAAAGTCCTCTAAGTTATTTCTGAGAGGACTTTTTGATTAAAATATTAAGAGAATATTTTATGTCTTTTGCTTCTTTTTCTTAGCCGCTGGAAATAGCACATTATTCAAAATCAAACGATAACCTGGTGAATTTGGATGAAGGTTCAAATCGGTTGGTTCTTCATTAACAAAATGTCTATAATCTTCTGGGTCATGGCCTGCATAAAAACTAAAAAAGCCTTTCAGAAATGTTCCATAAACATATCGAGCTTCATTCAACGAACGATTTTCACCTAAAATCGTTACTTCTGGTTTCAAAACAGATTTTTTATAGGAGGTAGTTTGTCCCATAAAACCATGAATAGTAGTCTCATGATTTTGGGTAAGCATCGTAGGAATTGGGTCGTATTTTGCCGAGAATTGAAATAAACTAAAATAATCATTTTCCTCAGAAACGGGTCTCGATTCATTCGGATATGCTTCAATACTTGAAAATTCTATTACCTGCGGATGATAGACCAAATTGAAATTTTGAAAAGCAAAAGTTTTAGTAAAATCCAATTTCGAATCTGCGTTCGGGTCATAACCATCTCCATCATAGTAAGCATCCACAATATCAATACCATCCGCAGCCAAAGCGATATCGTAAGTGTCCGTAGCGGTACACATCGCAAACATATATCCTCCGCCTGCAACAAACTCTTGAATTTTCTTGGCAACTGCTAATTTCAATTTGGAAACCTTCTCAAAGCCAAATTTAGCGGCATTTTTCTTATCTTCACGCAACTGCGCTTGGTACCACGGCTGTCCGCTTTGATTGGCAAATTTACCCATCTGACCCGTAAAATCTTCATGATGAAGGTGCAACCAATCATATTCAGGCAACTTAGAATTCATCACTTCATCATCAAAAATCAAATCATAAGGGATTTCTGCATAAGTCATGGCTAAGGTAACTGCATCATCCCAAGGTTGAGCGGTTTTAGGTGAATATACTGCTACACGAGGCGGTTTTTGCAATTTTACAACATCCATATTGGCATCTGGACTCGTAACTTCTGCTCTAATTTGAGCGGCTTCACCTTCTGAAATTACTTGATAACTTACGCCTCTAATGGTTAACTCATTTTCAAATTTTTGTGCCTGCGGAAACATAAATGCACCACCACGATAATTTAAAAGCCATTCAACTTCTGTATCATGTGTTTTCAAAATCCAATAGGCGATTCCGTACGATTTTAGATGATTTTTTTGCGTATCATCCATCGGAATCAAGATTTGTGAAGCAAATAAACGCCCTGAAGATATCAAAAATATGATAAACGGAAATATTAACCTTTTCATTGGAGTATTTTTTTTCATTATGTAAACTAAATTTGTTCCTAATTCAACTAATAACTATTATGTTGTTCTCTAAGTAAAAATAAACGATAAGAATTAACTGGAATTATCATTCAACGTAATTATTACAAATATAGTGCTAATTCTATTTTTAGAATAACGTAATAATTTTTACCGATAATTGTTTTTCGAAAACTGTAATAAAAATATGAATATTTTAGAAAATATACGAGAGGCACTTCGCTCAATAAAAGCAAATTTACTCAGAACAATATTAACATCTTTAATTATTGCCATCGGTGTAACTTCATTAGTAGGTTGCTTAACGATTATAGACGGGATTCAAAGTTCAGTTAATAATAGTTTTGCTGGGCTTGGTGCCAATGCTTTTGATGTAAGAAATCGTGATATTTATAAAATTAGAAAAGGTGGTGAACAAGAAAAAAGATACCCTGCCATTGATTACCATGAAGCAAGATTATACAAGGAAAAATTTGGCCATTCCGCTATCATCGGGCTGAAAGTTAATGTAACATTTAATGCTGAAGTAAAATACGAATCCAAAAAAACGAATCCAAATACCAGAATTATGGGAACGGACGAGAATTATTTGGACATAAAAGCATTTAAAGTTGCCTCTGGTAGAGTATTTTCAAACAGTGACCTTGAAAATGGAACAAATGTCTGTATTCTGGGAGTAGATGTAATTAGTCAACTATTTGATAAAAATATCAATCCAATGGACAAAGAAGTTACTATTTTAGGTCAAAAAATGAAGGTAATTGGACTCTTAGAGAAAAAAGGGAGTATGATGGGAGGAGGAGACGATAGAGTAATTTTTGTCCCATTAGAAACAGGCAGGAAAATGGCAGTGGGAAGAAGTCTTACTTTTGATATCGTAACTTCTGTACCCAATATAAACGATTTAGAAAATGTAATTGAAGAAGCCCGTGGTGTAATGCGTACAGTCAGACAAGATGCAATTGGTATGCCAGATTCATTTTCAATAGAACGTTCTGATTCATTGGCAAAACAGTCAGAAAGTATTACAGATATATTAAGAATAGCAGGGTTTGGCATTGGTTTTATTACTTTATTAGGTGCTGCAATTGCCTTAATGAATATAATGTTAGTATCGGTTACTGAAAGAACCCAAGAGATTGGAATTCGGAAATCTTTGGGAGCAACACCTTATCTAATACGATTACAATTTCTTATGGAAGCCATCGTAATTTGCCTATTGGGAGGCATTGGAGGAATATTTTTTGCCATAATCATTGGAAATCTTTTTGCTCAACTTTTAATGGGAAATTCAGCCAGTTTTATCATTCCATGGGTTTGGATGTCTTTAGGCATAACTGTCTGTGTTGGAGTTGGATTATTTTCAGGAATTTATCCAGCATACAAGGCTTCTAAACTTGACCCAATAGAATCACTGCGATATGAGTAAAAATATTTAATAGCGAACTCCTTAGTATTCAGAAACTTAGCGATTTCACAATAAAAACTTTGATTTTTTTCAAAACACGAGGTTGTAAAGTCCAATTCTATCCTCTATCTTTGTAACAGCTAAAAGCCAAATTAAATGCCCGGATGGCGGAATTGGTAGACGCGCTGGTCTCAAACACCAGTGTCTTCATTGGCATGCCGGTTCGACTCCGGCTCCGGGTACTCCGTAAAGTCCTAACTACTTAATTATCAAGTAGTTAGGACTTTTACTTTGTATAGTGGTTACGCATTTGGTTACGTATTTTCAATTACTTATACTCTCCTCCTTCACATTCAGGCACAAAAAAGAGGTCGTTAAACCTCTACTTTCAATCACTTCTAAGATAGTTGTCATACTAACTAATTTTCTAATCCGAATTAATCTATTCAAAAGGTAAGGTTTAGTAAGGTTTTCATGTACGCATGAACAGATAGTCGAAAAGTCAATTCTATACGTGTGAACAGATAGTGGCAAATTCAGTGCTTCGTATGCGTGAAATGATTTAAGAAAATTCGGCGCATCCGTATGCGTGAACAGATACCCGTATACTTTTCATCTACGCACGTGTACAGATACTAAGATATTATGTTTCGGTCATTTTTAGATTCTTTTATCAATAGGACAAACAAAAAAAACGCTCGCCAATTTTGACGAGCGAATAATCTACATTTTCTTCAAACCCCAAATCTTATATTTTTGATTCTAAACGATTATTTACCAATTCCACAACAAAATGCACATCTTGTTAAATATATTCTAACACAATCAAAGTATTGGTACAAATTTTACATTTTATCGTATTTCCATCGTATTTAATTTAGTCCCTTGCTCCGATTCTACCAAAGTGAGATTTTTGCACCTTGCACCGTTTATGCACCATTTAATTTTACCTTTTGCACCTGTTATGCACCTGTTAATTTTACTTTTCACCGTTGTTTCACCGTTGTTATTGTACTGCTTCTTCACTGTTTCCTCGCTGTTATTTCAGTTTTCCATATACCCCAAAAGGTTAGGTTTGGTAAGGTTTTTGGGGTTGTCGGTTTATCCCTTTTTTTAGCTTGTTCAAAGTTTCGATAAAAACGGGAAAAGTCGTTTTCATAAAATGGTCTATCCCTTTTTTTAGAGTGTTCAAATTGTCCAGTTTCAGGCATTTTCTCGAATTTATCTCGAATATATTTACAGTCAAAAAGTTAAGTTTAGTTAAGTTTTCATGTCTAAAATGTAAGGTTTTGTAAGGTTTTGGCATCAAAAAGGTAAGGTTTAGTGAGGTTTACAAAACTTGACACCCTATAAAAGAAAATGTTAGCAAAGGTTAGCAATTGAGCGGATTAAAACCTTTGAAAATGTGGGGTTTAACGGGAAGAATTTTTCGCTCGTTAAGTTTCGTTAGATTCTAACTTATTACAGGGCTAAATTTTTAGCTCTGTAATTTGACTACGATAATTTTCCCAGTGAGATTTTCTAACTTATTATAGGGCAAAACATGAGGTTTTATGAGGTTCTTGCGTGCGTGCGTTATGACTGCAACAAAATCAGTAAATGTACTTTTCTCACGCACGCACGTAGTGACCTATAAAAAATCTTCAATTCAATCTATTCTTACTTTTACACCCGTGAACAGACCTCCAAATACTCAATGCTACACACATGAACAGACCTCCAAAAACTCATTCTTTCCTTTGCTCCAAATCATCGGAGTTAGAAGTCCCTAAACTCATTATTACCAACAAAATCATTCCTAAAATTTCCATGATGATAAGGGTTAAAAGTTTTGTTTCATTATTGGGAATATTCCAGTTTCTTGTTTTACCTCAATACAGGCATCTAAAACGTTGTCGTCCATCATCATATCATCTAAGGATTTATAACCCATACATAGGGCGAAATGGTGGGCATCAACCGATATTTCATCAGTAAAAACGTTCTTTAAAAATTGTACTGCCTTTCCTTCAAATTCACCTTCCCAAATCTCATGCGTTGGGGTGGTCTTTATTAATTCCATTCTTATTTTGGTTTTATTTACAGGAAAATTTTCTGTAAAGTGTCAGTTAAAAAGATTATTTATCTAAAACAATTCCAAATAGACAAAATCTATTCTTTAATTTTAAATATAGAATTTATCTATTACACGCATGAACAGACCTCCGAAAAGTCCACTTTAACCGTCTTATTCAAATCATACGCACGTGAACAGATAGGGCGAAAACTTTAAAGGGTACGTTTTTAAAACGCACCCCTCAATAATTCCCTAAACTACTTCTTTGGTCGGTTCAACTTTATCAGGATTATTAATCTTTAAAAGTTGCTCCTGGAGATGATTCATTCGTCCGTTATTGTGAGCCATAAATAAATCATCCAATAGTTCGTTTAGTGAGTAGTCCAACATTCTAAACCTATCCGTGCAGTCGTTAGTCTTGAAACTTTCTGAATGAAAAAACTCCGCAAATACTTCTCTCAAACTTTCCTTGATACCTACAAAATAATCATTCTGTGAAGTCATATCTACCAAATAATCGGGAAACTTTACGTTCTCAATTGTATAATCTTGTTTTTCAATTTTTAATGATGCTGTTGCCATGTTGTTTGTTTTTTTTGTGTTTATAATTTTTTTTCAATTTTCTGTTAATCCATTCGTTTTGTTGGGCGGATAACTTCAAAGTTCCCGAAACATCAAATAATGGATATTCCATATTTACCGATTTAGCGTATTTCGTTCTGAAATTATTTATCGGATTGTTCAACTCATTTCTTTCAACTCTCCTAAATTCACAATCGAAACTGTGATACGTTTTTCTTATCCCAATTGGCTTACCACACCCCGAACACCAGTTTCTTTTTAGCTTTTCGGGTTGCTCAATGTTACCGTTTTCTTGAAAGGAATTATTTAGCGTATAGCTTAAGCCTAAATACTCGACATTTTCCGTTTTTTCAGCATCATTTTTAACTGTTAAATCATCGTTAAGAGTTGCTAAATACTCGACATTTTCAACTGATAAATTGCTCTCAATCCGTGGCGAAGGGTTGCATAATTCAATACATTTTTCTCTGATTAATTGAGCCGCTATACTTTGAAAATCTATTCCAGTACGATATTTTTTGATAACATCTTGAAAGCTAATTTTCAAACGTTCTATTTTTTTCCATTCCGCTTGCGTGTTTTTCTTCGGCTTCCATTTCTCTTTATTGATTCCACGTAAATAAATCTTTTCGTCTTTATTCTCAATTAAACTTTCATCAATAGAGTTATCCTGAAACAAAATTTCTTCAAAGGTCTGTATTAGTATCTTGCTTAATGGTTCGTAAATGTCAAGGTTTAAGAGGTCGGCAAAGTATCTAATGTTTATCCCTTTATTCCTCAAAAATTGCATCGTGCCAACTCTAATTTCAAAACGAAGTACATTATAGGGTAAATCATATTGTAGCCCCTTATCGTAGGCTTTAATGATATATTGCGAATGCACGCAAGTATAATAATGACTTTTATTTTTATGCCTTCTTTTATCTAATACAAATGGTTCTCCTTTGTGAACTAACATATTATCCAATATCAACTTTGGAGGGAAAGGGGTTATAATATTCACCGCAAACTCTAAAACATTTATTTCTGAACTATAAGAATCAAACTTTATTTTGTCCTCAACATCGCAAACAACGCCCGAAACATCGTAGATATTAAAATCATTGTGATTCTGCAATCCTCCATTAAAATTCTTATGTAATGACCCTTCAAACTCTACTCTACCGTACTTCTTGACTAATCCAAAATTCATATAATTGCCTGACCCTGCCACTTCGCAACCGCTTTTGTCCATCTTGGTAGTTTTCCAACTTTCCAACAAATAGGGGTTTTTACTGATTGTGTCAATATCCATATCCAGGCGTTTACTTTTGACATTATCTATCATATAAACATTTCGTGTTGCGTTCCAACGGGTTGCAATGGAACAGGATTAGATACTACTGCCATCGGTTCGACCATTCTAAACGGTTTTAACTGCCATAGGTGGTTTGGCATCCCATAAAATCCGTCTCTCATCTCATTGAGTTTTATTGCATATCCACTTTGAAGTAAATCCGTTAATCTCGCCTTTACGGTGGTTTCTTGCGTTATTTCTGACATGATACCACCTTCAACTAAATATTTCCTTATTTCGCAACTTGTAAACTTATCATTGGGGAATATCTGTAAAAAGGTTAAAATCTTTTCTGCTTGCGTATTAGCATTTTTAAAGGCTTTTTTTAATTCCTCTCCTTTTAAGTGAATGCTATTATAAAAATTAGCTTTACTTTTGTCACCGTTGCTCACTCCCGAGCCGTGGGTAAAATCTTGGTTGTCTATCATGGATTTTACCTATTTTTTTGTTCTGTCTACGAATTTTCCTGACTGCATCAATTCAGAATATTTATAGAAAATTTTATTTCCCATTTTGTAACCTTTGATGATTCCAGCAACCTCCCAAGCCCACATAGTCGGATCAGAAACTTTACCGCAAATTTCCTTTGCTTCGGCTCGACTTACATAACGGTCTGGGGCTTCGGGTGTTCCGGTCTGAACCTTGCTATATTTTTTAACTTCATCTTTCACAATTTCCTTGAAATTTGTAAGAAAGGTATCATAGCTAACACCTTGAATTTGTACGACTTGACTATCTGATAACATATCTTTATTTTTAAGTTCGTCACAAACTAAGGCACAAAAAAAACGACCTCAAAGGGTCGTTAGGGTACTTGGTAAGCATTGGTAAAGATTGGTAAGCATTGGTAAAAAATATCGTTAATCTACATAAGTAAATGGCAAAGTTTTAGTTTCAAACGCATTAAGTAGCCTTATAATTTCTTGTTCTTTTAATTCAATTTCAGGTGTTGAACGTACTCTTACAGTATCTGAAATTGACAATTTTATCCCAAATATTCTTATCAATTCATCTACTGATTTTGCAATGGGTAACTTAAAATGTTTTCTCATTATAACTACAAAAACCCTAATTATAGTGTTGTTCCCAATTGACAAATAAGTACCATTTTTATCTATCATTTTAAAAAATAACATATAATTCCAAATCTCAATCTTATCTTCAATATCGCTTCCAAACAATTTATCAAATTCAATACATGGGTTTATATCTTTCACAAAATCAATTATTTCATCTTTTTTACTCTCCTCCACTTTGGAGAAGACGGTATCAATAGATAATGTTTGATGTGGCGTAATGTCGATTAAAGTTTGCTGTTTGTCTTTGGCTTTCTCTATGTTATTATCAATATTATCTAATTTATCTATTACGTGTTCCGCTAAAAGTTCTTCTATAGTAGTTTCAGGCAAATTAAAAGGATTTATTCCACAGTCAATTAAATAACGTGCAAAATCTTTTATCCTTGGAATTAATCCAAATTTTTTATTGAAAACACCTTTTTGACTATCTAAAATTTCATTAATATCAGAATCTATAATACATCTTTCATAACAAAGAAAGTATAAATTTAGAGAAACTTTCTTGAGAATATCGAGTGCTAACTTAGGATTAAAGTCGCTAATACATTCAATTAAAATATTAAATTTAGGAGTTTTTAAAAAAATAACATCATTTAAGCAATCATGTAAATTTAATTTTAATGTTGATTTATTTAACATCCTTTTTTTTTGGACTTCGAGACCTTTTTTATTAAAAGAGACTATACGATTTTCTAAATATGTATAAATTTCTCCCTTTTTAGTCAATGCAAATTCACAATGAATTAAAATTATATTTACCCATTTATCCTTTAGGTATATAATATTTGATTCAGTTTTTTCAGTTTCAATATATTGTTCAATAAATACATCAACCATCATTCTAAAACGACATTTTAAAGGCAAATCTCCTTCTTTAAAAATATAGTTAATTACCTGTATTTTGTTTAGTGAGCGTTTACTTTGTTTTATACTAAAAATTTCGTTCAAAATAATAATTAGATTATCTATCAAGATAAAATCTAATTTTGAATCATTTACTTTATTATCTTCCATCAAATTATCATTTACGCCCTATCCTAATATCTTGGTCGGTATGGATAGGGCAATTTGTTAAACTATTAATTTATTAATTTTCATGTTCTGCCAACATATCCATAAAGTCGCTATTGTCAAGTTTTAGGTACTTGCGGAAATTTTTCTCGGTTGTGTGTCCGGTGGCTTTCATAATGATACTACTTTCTACTTTATCCCGGTAAAGGTTCGTAGCAAAGGAACGCCTCCCGGTGTGGGTCGTGACTTGCTCCCATTTCTCAAAATATTCAATTTGTTGCCCCCCTCCTATCGTGGAGGTCGTTTTAACCTTTTCATTGATTCCTGCCAATTGGCACAACTCTTTTAAATAGGCATTAATCTTTTGCTCTGAAATTATTGGTAGTTCGTTATTGTACTTGGTAATAATATCCTTAACAATCGGACGTAGTGGCGTTGTGGCGGTGGCTTTTGTCTTGGTTTGGGTAATTTCTATGTAGGCATTGTCCTTGCCTGTCATCTTAATATTATCAAGATTTACTTGATACCAATCCGATACCCTAAACCCGGTGTTCAATCCAATCAAAAACAAATCACGAACTTTGTCAAGTCTTGGATTAGCGGATAAATCGAGTTGTTCTATTTTGGCAATCTCATTTTTATTCAAGTAAACATCAACCGGGTTTTCAGTCAGTATTTTAGCATCGTCCAATAGGTTGTCTTTGTCGTCCCATAATTTCACCTTTTTAGCTTCTCTCAAAAACACAATCAAATATTTCTGATACGAGCCAACGGTATTTATTTTGTATTTCTTGACCATTGTAAGGTAATGGATATATTCCTGCCAAAACTTACGATTAAGTCCCTGAAAGGTAATAGGCTCCTCCGTGTAGGCTTCATACTCTTTCAGTCCACTAAAACCCGTTCCATAGTTTTTAATGGTGCGTTCTGCCATTTTCATACCGTCATTCAATTTTTTACCGGTCTTACAGTCATCAACGAAAGTTTTGATAAAATCGAAAAAGGAAATTTTTATTTCTTTGGTAGGGTTTAGGTAATTATCCAATTCAGCTTTCAAGATGTTCTTGGTTAATTCCGTGGGTGGGTCTGTCAGTTGGAAACGTTGGGCGGTGTAATTGATAAATTTCTCAATGTTATCGAGTTTAGTATTTATCAAGTCCCGGTTAGGGTGCGGATTAGAAAGGACGTGTTTAACCCTTGTATTTTTGAAGTTCCAATAATCAGGGGCAATTTTTAAACCTGTTGAATAGATTAGTTGGTCTTTACCAAACTTATAACCTGCATAAATTACTTGTGGCGTTTTAGCCTTAACTTTACGAAGTCTAAAAAATGCGTTAGCCATTGCGTTTTTGATTAAAATTTATTTCTGTAATTCGACACTACAAATATAAAGGTTTTTTAATCGGTTGCGCAAATGGTTACGCACTTTTAGTTAATATAGCTTAATATAGCTTAATGCACTTTAATAAGATTTTCATTAAAAAGTGCCTTCATTTAGTAATTTAACGGTTTTTAGTGCCTTTTTAGCTACTGTAACACACTATTAAATTAGGTAGGTTCGACAACGGCTCCGGGTACTATCAGACCTGACATTTATCAAAATGTCAGGTTTTTTTCATTATCTAATAATTTAAAACCCTTATTTTGTAAAAAACTATACAATTACAATGTCCTAAAATTCATAAAAAAGGCTTTCTAATTAATCTGGAAAGCCTTTTTATTAAACAGAATAGCAATTATGCTTTCTTCAAAATCGCAAAGAATTCTAAAGAAAACCCTGATAAAACAATGATTGGTCCAAGTGTTATACCTAAAAAACCAAAGCCAAATTCGGTTTTATCAAGACTCATCACAAAGAATCCTATTAAAATAATAGCTATTCCTGCTAACATCAATGTGTAATTTGTTTTTCCAAAAGGAAGAGCCTCTTTATTACTGAGGGAAGATTTTTCTTTATTTGACATTTTATTTTAAATATTTATTTTCGAGAAATTCTCTAATACGATTAATCAATCAGGTTGAACGCATTTAAAAATGCAATTTTGAGTTTAAAATCAATGAATAGTACAATTTTATAACTGTAATTTTGCCAGAAATAATAAATTGATGAAAATTTGAATCTGGTTTTAGGTTTATGTTAACATAAATACTTCATTTTTAGGTTTTATCTTAAATTGAATCTTTTTTCATTATCCA
>NZ_CBABQS010000056.1:0-32113 GCF_964672035.1 Arcicella sp. | reverse complement strand
TTGATGATTTATCTTTCGATTGAAATTGTTTCGGTTTCGTCATACATGCTTACTACGATTAATAAAACCCGAAAAAGTACGGAAAGTGGCTTGAAATACATCCTTTTTGGGGCCTCTGCATCAGCGGTGATGCTTTACGGAATGTCGCTTTTATACGGAATGACGGGAACCTTGGATATCACTTCTCCCGAATTTTCAAGAGGCCTTTATCAGATTGATTCCATTGCATTAACGGTTGCTATTGTGATGACTATCAGTGGATTTATGTTCAAAATATCCGCTTCGCCTTTTCATATTTGGACACCCGATGTTTACGAATCTGCGCCTACGCCCGTGGTTGCTTTCTTTTCGGTAGCGCCCAAAATTGCCGCCTTTTTAGTGGCCATTAGGTTTTATTTTGCCGTACCCAATAACCTTCAAACCATCACCGCAGTTTTGGCCATGGCGAGTATTACTTTTGGAAATTTTTCGGCTTTGTGGCAAAATAATGCGAAACGATTATTGGCATATTCCACCATTGCACATTCAGGATTTATGTTGATTGGTTTAGTAACCATGTCGCAATTGGGCATTACGAGTGTCGTTTTTTATCTAATCGTTACACTTTTTACCAATTTGGCTGCTTTTCTTTTGCTTGATTATGCCAATCAATTGACAATTATTAATGAACAATTAACAATTGATTCTGACTTTGCTAAAGGAAACTTTAACAAATCGTTTGGTAGCCTATTGGAGAAAAATTCAACAAAGGCGAAACGCTCTCCCGAAAATCAAACCGAAGCATCGGACGCATCAAAAATTGAAAATCTAAAAGGTCTTGGCAGGCTTAATCCGTTCTACGGAATTATGATGTTGCTTGTGATGATTTCTTTGGCGGGAATTCCTCCAACGGCAGGATTTTTTGCGAAATTGAATATATTTTCGGCTCTTTGGGAAACGTATCAAACCTCAAATCAGCCAATTTTATTGTGGCTTTTTATCTTCGGATTGTTGAATACAGCCATTGGATTATTCTTTTATTTAAAAATCCCCTTCTATCTATTTTTCAAAGAACCACTTGAAAATCAGGTATTTGAACTAAATTCTAAGCAATATTTCTTAGTTATTATTCTAATTTTACCCATCCTGATTTTATTCTTTAAGGCGGATTGGCTAATGAATTTGATTAGCTATTTGTAGCACAGGTTTCCAACCTGTCATATTTTATCGTAAATAAACCCCAATCTCTGCTTCATTATCAAGCACAACAGATACGTAATCATTGAGTGTAGTTGATAATTGATAGCCTACGTAATCTGCCAAGATCGGAAATCTACGGTAATTTCTATCCACCATTACGGCTACTTGAATTCTTTTGACGGGAATACTCAAAAATGGGGAAAGGCAATACGCAAATGTTCGTCCCGTGTTCAAGACATCATCAACCACCACGATGGTTTTGTGTTCCAAAAAACGCTCGTCACAATCAAATTCTACGGGGCTATCGTAGGTCACATCCTTATCAACATCAATCAAAACTGCGGTTGCCTCAATGCTTGAAATTTCGTTTAAGACAACGGTTAATTTCTGTGCAAAAGCGTGTCCTTGCCCTTTTATTCCCGCAATAACGATTTGGGTTTCTTCAAAATTATTTTCGTAAATCTCAAAAGCAATTCTTCTAATTTTTTGTAAAACCTGCGTGTGGTTGAGTATCTGATTATCGGTTAATTCCACCATTTTGTCAATTAATTTTGATTATTAATAATTCATAATTGAAATTGTCCGAATATCAATTCGGATTTATTCGTAAAATTAGGTAATCGAACGTTAAAAAAAGATTTCTTTCCATTTTTAATAAAGGACCGTTTTAAACTTATTCCTTTTGCTGTAAATGACTTAAAACGGAAAATTTAAACCAATTCATTGATGGACAAACTATCAATTATTAAATTTAATTATTAATTTTCTTTACCTTTGCAGTCCAATTTATAAAAATATTTACCAAAAATGGCAAAAGGATACTCTTCACAAGGACACGGACAACAAAAACGAGTACAACAGGCAATACCAAGTAATCCATTAGCGATTAAGACAAAGAAATTTGCGCTTGAAAAAAATAAATTTATTACTTTAAATATGCTTCAATTAGTTAAAAATCAATGGTATTGGGGTTTTGTGCCACTGGCTTTGATATTAATTAATGCTATTTTGAATGTAACAAAGGTTTATCCAAATTACTGGATTTATGTTATTACAATTTTAGGAGCTTTGGTTTACGTAATATTTTGGGCAATTCAATTTACGGGGGTTACGCAATTAGAACAATACAAACAATTATTTCAAAAGTATCGCTACGAAATTGATAGTCGTCAAATTTTGATGAAATTGAATGATACTGAAGGTGGCGTTATCAAATGGGATATGATTAAAATGGCTCGTAAAGATAAAGATGCTTATGTGTTGGATATGGGCCAATATCAATTTATTTACCTGCCTTTCACGGTTTTTAATAATGATAATGACAAGAAATTGATGGAAAGAATCTTGAAAGATAAAGGATATATTGCTGGGGAATAGTTATTTGTTACTGGTTTCCAGAACGCAAAAAAGGCTTTCAGAATCATCTGAAAGCCTTTTTGTTAGGAACTTCCCGAAAGTAAAAATAACTTTCGGGAAGTAAGAAACTTATTAAACAATGTATTAACTAATAACCCAATCTTACTTTTTAATCGAATGAGAAATCGTTTCAACCAATTCTCCACGAGCCATTTTTTCGGCTTTGTCAAAGTATTTTAATGATTTCTGAAAAGTATCGTCGTACGGTGCCATCACTTGCAAATACTCATTATTCATGCCATCCGCAACTTTTCTTTGCCAAACATTACGAGCAATATAGGCCTTGATTTGGGCTTTAATATAAGGCATCGAACGTTCGTATTCTCGATCTCGCATCTTCACATTTGCCTGTTTCGCCAATTTTTGCATATCCAACATCATGGCATCATTTACCACAAAAAACTTATTAAAATCCTTGAAAGTGAGTTTTTCGATTGATTTAATGTTATCGTTAGCATAATTTAAGGCAAATTCACGAATGATATTTTTACCCCACAAATCACTCATGTATTTAGTGAAATAAGTCGTATCTCGTGCCACAAAAACATCGGGTGTAATTCCTCCACCCCCGTAAACTGTGCGACCGCCAAGCGTTTTGTATTTTAATTTTTCGTTGAATTTGATACTATCAGAACTAAAAAATTCGCCACTTTTTGTGCGTTTTTCATAGTCTTTTTCATATTCTTCTTCTTGTCCCATCAAATATGGTTTCTGAATACTTCGTCCACTTGGGGTGTAATATCTTGAAATAGTCAAACGCAATTCTGAACCATCTTGTAGATTTATAGGCATTTGTACCAACCCTTTTCCGTACGAACGTCTGCCCACAATCAATGCACGGTCATTGTCTTGTAATGCACCCGCTACAATCTCAGCTGCCGAAGCACTATTTTCGTCCACGATAACCATAACAGCACCTTTTTCAAATATACCTTCTCTTTTGGTATAAGTCTGGGTATCATATTTTGTGCCTTTTCCGTCGGTATAAACAATCATGCGTTCGCCCGCCAAAAGCTCGTCCACCATCTTTTCGGCACGGTCTTTATAACCCCCAGGATTTCCACGAAGGTCAAGCATTAGACGTTTACAGCCTTGTGCTTTAAGGTTTGTTAAAACAGTTTTAAATTCATCAAAAGTTGATTCTGTAAATCTATCCACTTTAATATATCCGGTCTGGGCATCAACCATATAACCTGCCGTAACGGAATAAGAAGGAATTCTATCACGAACAACAGTGAATTTTTTGATGCCTTTTTCTCCATTTCGAAGGATTTCTAATTTTACTTCTGAACCTCTCACTCCACGCAATTTGGTGAAAATTAGACTATTGCTCACTTTAGGTCCAAATAATGCAACGCCATCCGCCCTTAATAAACGGTCGCCACTTTTGATGCCGATTTGTTCTGAAGGACCGCCCACCATCGCATTCATGACGTAAACGGTATCGCCGAAAATATTAAATTCAATACCAATGCCATCAAAACCTGATTCTAATTGAGAACGAGCAGCGGCGGCTTCATCGGTTGAGAAATAAGCCGTATGAGGGTCAAGTTTTTCTAAGGTTTTTTTGATAGAATATTCTACCAACGAATCAGTATCAACCGAGTCCACGTAGCTGGTTTCAATCAAGGAAAGAATTTCACGGTATTTGTTGAAACCCTTAGCAACAGAATTCATTTTGGTTTGTCCACCAAAGAAATTTGCTCCCAACAAAACACCACCGACTAAGGCAATGGCAATCCAGATTGGTATTTTCACGATAGTTGAATTATTGTTAATTGGCGTTTGTGGTTTTTTCATATTAAATGGGATGTCTTAAAATGATCATTAAAGTTACGAAAAACTAAATCGTAGCCAATGTTTTTGATGTAACTTTGTTTTTTTAAGTAACCTAAAAGATGGAACGCAGATGAGAATATTAGCCATAGATTACGGAACAAAACGAGTGGGTTTGGCGGTGACCGACCCCTTGAAAATCATTGCTTCTGCTTTGGAAACGGTTCATAGCAAAGATGTGATAGATTTTTTGAAAGCCTATCTTGAAGGGGAAGAAGTGGAGGCTTTTGTGGTAGGAATGCCCGTAAACTTGGATGGACAAGATACCAACAATACATCGCACGTGAAGGGTTTTGTGAAGAAATTACAAATCACATTTCCTGATGTTCCTATACATTTGCACGATGAGCGTTTTACCTCAAAAATTGCCCTTCAAGCCATGATTTTGAGTGGTTATTCCAAAAAAGACCGTCGTGAAAAAGGAAATATTGATAAAATTTCAGCGGTTATTATTTTACAATCATACATGGAAAAAGAGGGAATTTAAGGATTAGGGAATTGGGATGAAATCAGGTAATTAATTTCATCCCAATTCCCTAATCCCTAATTCTCTAATCCCTAAATATAATATGCACATTTACGGTTTAATAGGCTATCCATTGGGTCATTCCTTTTCAAAAGGATATTTTACAGAAAAATTTTCAAATATGGGACTCTCAGATACGCACGTATATGAGAAATTTGAATTAGAAAATATTAACGATTTTACGGCTTTGTTAAAATCACAAAGTCTTGATTTAAAAGGACTTAATGTTACCATTCCTCATAAACAAAATATTATTCCTTTCTTGGATTCGGTGGATGAAGCAGCGCTGAAAATTGGGGCAGTCAATACCATCAAAATCATGGAAGACGGTTCAACCAAAGGCTTTAATACCGATTATTGGGGCTTTCGTTGGACTTTGGAAAAGTGGGATTCTTTCCAAGAAATCAACCCACAAAAAGCCTTAGTTTTGGGAAAAGGTGGAGCCGCAAAAGCTATTATTCAAGCCCTGCAAGATTTGGGATTGGAAACACAATACGTTTCTCGCAGAAAAGAAGACGACACAATTACCTACGAAGAATTGACTGAGCAAGTAATGAACGAACATTTATTAATTGTGAATACCACGCCATTGGGAATGTTTCCTCAAGTGGAAGCTTTTCCAGAAATTCCTTACCAATCACTCACAAATAGACATTTGCTTTATGATATTGTCTATAATCCTTTGGAAACAATGTTCTTGAAAAAAGGCTTGGAACAGGGTGTAAAAGGCGTACATTTTGGTTTGGAAATGCTCCACGGACAAGCAGAAAAAGCTTGGGAAATATGGCAGGAATAAGATAAATTTAGTGCAATGTTAAGTAAGTCGCTTTAACTTCCCGAAAGTTCTAAAACTTTCGGGAAGTTCCCCAATCAAATAGTGAAATAAACATGATGCTTATTTTACCAATTTCACAATCTTCTTAATTCTATCCGATTTTTCATCTTTCGTTTTCAAGAATAACAATTCGTTTAATTCCCCTTTTCGCCAAGTTTCAATCATATCGTCGTAATGTGGACTGCCTGGGTTACCCGATTGCCCACCTGGAAATACGCCATAACCTTTTGTAGTGTTGTCTTTTCCTAATTGCACAATCATTCTCCACGAAGGACCGGTGCGTTCGGTTGTGGCATTTACAACGCTTCCGCCTCCTCCAATTTTCACGTCGTTTTTACTCCATGCTTTCAATGGATTTGTGCCACCCAAATCTAACAAATGACGAATATCCGTTGATTTATATTCTGACCAAGCCCATGTGGAACCCATCGGAGATTTTCTCCAAACTGCCAATGAATCCATCGCTGCTGAAAGTGTTTTGCTCGCTAATTCTTCAACGGTTTCTACTTTATCTTTCGTTGAAACATCATCAAACCACTTTGATTTGGGGTCTTTTTGCATTAATCTCAACGTGCGGTCGGTGGTTGGATATTTCATCGGAATATTTTCATCATATCCGAATTCATCTTTCCAAATGGCTTCATAGAACAAATCTGACCATGTTTTAAAAATCGTTGGCGCAATTTCATCGGGGTCATTGTTAAATTTCCAAGCCGATAAAGTTTTGATAGCGGGCAATTGTGCGGCCGATGGTGTTTTGATGTAAGACAACATGGTTGGTAAAAAATCAAAGGCTTTCAAATTGAAATTGTCGTTTTGCAACATTCTCAAAGAATCTACGGTAACTTTTCCGCTTGGCATTTTTTCCAAACGTTCGTTAATTCTTCTACCACGTTCAGACGGTGCAAATTCCCAATTAATATAATAAGGATAACTTGGGTCGGTCGAAGATTGGTTGGCCGAACTTACAAATTCTCGGTAAGGATTTTTCATGTGTGGATTATGGGCGGCAGGGATAAATGCGTTCCAATCGGCGGCTTTATCGGTGCCGTCCAAGATGTATTTTCCTTGCTGACGAGCTTTCAAAGGGAATTTTCCGTTTACCCAAAGCGCAATATCGTTTTGATTGCTGGCAAAAACAAAGTTCTGAGCGGGCGCTGAATAATGCGTTAAAGCCTTGGTATAATCTTCATAATTTTCCGCCCGGTTCAACTCATAAAAAGTGGTTAATTCTTGCGATTTATCGTGGGCAATCCAACGCAAAGCATGACCCGTTGGAATGTTTTTCTTCAAAGGTTTTTCGTCGTCCATATACACAATCGGGCCGTGATGCGTGTATAAAACGGTATCTATAATATCCACTCCGTTTTTAACTTTATATTTTTCGATGCGAGTTGTAATTTTCTTCCATTGTCCATCGTGGAAATATTCTTTTTTTGTCGCATCCTTAAATTTAACTTCGTACCAATCTACCACGTCTGCACCCACGTTTGTCACGCCCCAAGCGATGTCTTTATTGAAACCAATAATCACATTTGGCGTTCCCGGCATGGTTGAGCCATACACATTTACGTCAGGACTTGATAATTGTATTTGATACCAAATTGAAGGCAAACTCAAAGTCAAATGTGGGTCGTTGGCTAAGATTGGCAAACCCGTGGCAGACTTTCCACCGCTAACCGCCCAGTTATTAGAACCAATGGCCTTATCACGCTCGGTAGCGGCTTTTGAACTTCCCGTTCCTATGAAATCAATGGGCGATTTTGGTAAAGCCAAAGGCGTGAAATCTCGTGGTGTTCCGCCCGGAATAATGGGGCTTTCTACGAATGGATAATTAGGAAAAAGATCTTCTGCGGTTTGTTTTCCGTATTTTCTAAGAACATTAGTCATTCTCAAATCATCCGTTCCCGAGGCTAAAACGAAAGACATATTTTTCAAAAATAAAGCACTTTTAATGGGCGACCATTTTTCAGGTGCGTATCCCAATAATTTATATTCTACGGGATATTCACGGGGTTTTAATTGGGAAATATAGGCGTTTACGCCATCCGAATAGGCTTCCAAAGCAATTTTTCCGTTGGGGTCTTCCATCATACCAACCAAAGAATTTTCAGCACCATATACTGAACCCATTCTTCGCTGAAAACGGTCTTGTTCGAGCGCTTTCGCACCCACAACTTCCGTCAAACGACCTGCTGCATAATGCGTTTGAAACTCCATTTGCCAAAGACGGTCTTTTGCCGTAACGTAACCTTGTGCCAAATATAAATCGTGGTTATTTTTGGCAAAAATATGCGGAATTCCGAGTTCATCGTATTCGATAGTAACTTCATCCTTCAACCCAGGGATTTGTAGAGAAGTTTCCGTAGCATCCGACCCCGCAAGCGGTTTTTCGCCATTGACCCAGAAGCCCGTAAAAGGATTTAAAAATGCGCCAAATGCAGGGGCTGATCCCCAATTTCGATTGAGTGCATAACACAAAAAAACAGTAACGGCAAGCGTAAGAAAGGCTTTTACAAATTTCATGGTTTGTGGATTTGTTAAGAAATGATAGTACCAAATTAGGAATTTTTTTGATTAAATTGAGAATTTCTTCACAATAACCATAAAATGAGCAAAGAAACTACGAAAAAAAGAGGCAAATCAATACGACGAAATATTTAAAGAAAATATTGATGCCGTCATAGAAAATTTTATTCACAAATTCTAAAAATCGAATTTGTAAAATCTGAAAAAATCTCCGTTAAGCTACAAAGGACTAAGGAAAGAGAAGCTGATTTTTTAAAGAAAATCACGGATAAAGAAGGCAATAATTTCATTTTACACTTAGAATATCAAACTCATAATGAACCAGAAATGGTGCATAGAATGTTGGATTATTGTTCTTTGTTACTACGTAAATATAATTTGCCAATTGAACAATAGGTGTTATTTTTGGGTAAAGGTAAATCAACGATGCCCAGTAAATTGAAGTTTAAAAACCTTCGATTTCATGATTATATCATTGATATTCAACAAATTAATTATCGTACTTTTATTGAATCAGACGTTCCAGAAGAGATTTTATTAGCTATTTTGGGAGATTTTAAAAATAAAAATACGGAAACGGTGGTTAAAGATATTGTTGCCAAATTGGAGAGAACAGTCGATTTATCCTTAGAAAGTGAAAAATTATTTCAACAGTTGTTAATTTTAGGAAGACTTCGTAATTTACAAGAAAAAATACAAGAAATCATGAACAGTATTTCAAAATATATAGATATCAAAGACGATTTTCTTTATAAAAAAGGTGAAATAGAAGGTGAAGAGAAGGGAATTGAGATAGGAGTTGAAAAAGCAACCGAAAAGCTTATTTTAAATTTCTTGATGAAGTCAAAACTGACAGTTGAACAAATCGCTGAATATGCAGAGGTTCCAATGACTTATGTAATTGCCATAAAACAGAAACATAATTTATAAAATACTATTCTGAGTTCATTTAGAAGGCATGAAGCACGAGGGCTTTATGCCTTTTTTATTTAAATTTTGCATCCTTTTTAAAGCAATGCTATCTTTATTGAAATAGTATCGAAACATGAATCAAATACCCAAAAATACCATTACTTTCAATGACATTTGGCTCAAATTTAGCCATCCTGTCAAAGATTTTATCCGAAATCAAACCCATAATGCCGATGTTACGGATGATATTTTGCAGGAAGTTTTCATTAAAATTCATCAAAATTTGTATCTTCTTTGGGATGAAGAACGGGTGGCTGGTTGGGTTTTTCAGATTGCCCGAAATACGGTTTTGAATTATTTTCGGGCTCAAAAAAAGCAATTAGAGAATCAAGAATTCCATCTGCAACAACCTGAAGGAGAAAGCCATTTTAAGGAAAATGATTTGAATGAAATCGTAGGAATTTGGTTAGAGGAATTCAAAAAAGACCTTGATCCAAAATACCAAGAAGCCTTACAATTAGTTGATATTGAAGGAATTACGCAAGTAGAGTTGGCTCGTCGTTTGGGAATTTCTGTTTCAGGAGCAAAGTCTCGTGTACAACGTGGGCGTGAGCAATTGAAACAAAAATTAATCGGTTGTTGTCCCGTAAAAACTGACCAATATGGCAATATTTTGGAGATTCAAAACAGAAATGGGGATTGTGTTTGCGTTTAAGTTTTGCATCCTTTTTTATCCTCCTGCGTCTTTATCATAAAAACAAAAAATATCATTAAATTATCACAAGTGAAAACGATATTAAAAAACGTTAAAAATTTGCGTTTTGAATTACAAAATGGCTCATTTATTCCCGCCCATTTTCATGTAACGGAAGTAGGAATGATTACCAAAAACTTTATTGATTGTGGTGGAATCGTTCGCAATGAAAAAGTAGCTAATTTCCAATTATGGAATGCCAACGATACTGACCACCGTTTAGAACCACAAAAACTATTGGATATTATATCGTTATCGGAAAATGTTTTGGGCATTGAAGATTTGGAAATTGAAGTAGAATATCAAGCAGAAACCATTGGTAAATACGGTTTAGATTTTAACGGTGAAAACTTTGTACTCACTTCTAAACAAACGGCTTGTTTGGCTTCGGATGCGTGTGGAATTCCTCCTGCAAAAATGAAAGTTAGTTTGGCAGATTTGCAAAATGCTCCCGTATGCACGCCTGGTGGTGGATGTTGCTAATTTTTATTCGATAAATTTTTTAGCAAGGCTTCTCTTTAAACAGAGCCTTGATAATTCTTTACAAACATTTTCACAAGATGAATGACATCATTTCAACATTTGCTTTCAGCAATATTTCAGACGAAAGAAAGGCTATTTTGCAACCTCTAATTGCCTTTATTCAATCAAAAAAAGACAAGCACGAAACCATTCGCTTGAACTTTATTTGTACCCATAACTCACGCAGAAGCCATTTATCTCAGATTTGGGCTACTACGATGGCGTATCATTTTGGGGTTAAAAATGTGTTTTGTTACTCGGGTGGCACGGAAGCAACAGCCATGTTTCCAAAGGTGACCGAGACATTGGCAAAGCAAGGTTTTGAAATCTTAAAATTAAGCGAAAATGCCAATCCCGTTTATGCCGTAAAATTTGCCAAAAATGAACAGCCTATTATTTGTTTTTCAAAAATTTATAATGATAATTTTAACCCTAAAAGTCATTATGCGGCAGTTGTAACTTGCAATTCAGCCGATGAAAATTGTCCAGTTGTGTTTGGAGCGGAACAAAGATTCCCAATCAAATATGATGACCCAAAAGCCTTTGATGGTACTGATTTGATGGATGCAAAATATGCTGAAAGAAGCCTTGAAATTGCAGAAGAGATGTTTTATGTGTTCGGGGCTGTAAAATAGTGTGGATGCCTTTATCATTCAAGTCTGGAGACTTAAACGAGTAGAATAAGAATATTTTGATTTATTCGTTTGGTATTCATGAATAAAAAACGAATAAAATTTTTGATTTTTTTCTTGTTAATTGGTTGCAGCAAAGCCTATTATCCACCCAATACTGAATACTTGACGGATAGCAAATTTATGGATGTTTCATACATCGAAAATATCCATATTTTAGAATATTTGCAATACCTTGAAGCCGATACAACCTCAAAAGAATTATTTAAAAAAATCAAGCCCAAAACGGCAATGGGTATTAATGGCGAGTTGAATCTGGCTTACATGTATGGCTATTTACACAGGAATGTACCTGTACCAATGACGATTGAATTAGCGACAGAATACTGCAAATGGCGAAGCGAAGTAGTTACTTGCGAAAAGAATTTTGGAGTAAAAAATATTCCCAAACATTATCCCGATTTAATCAAGAAAAACGAACAAGCAACCACTCTTATCAAGTTCATGATTCCTACTAAATTAGATTTGCACATTGCGGATGAGTCAAGGACAAAATTAAAGAAATACAATCCTATTTTGACTAAATATCAAGCACTTACAAGTGATATTGAAGATACGAAAGGTCTTTATTTTTTGCGGTGTGTTGCGGTGGTTTTGGGTAAAAGTATTTTAAATAGAGCCTTAAATTCATAAATTTGAGGCTCTATTATAACCCTTCTATGATAGTTGGATCTTACTTTTTCTCAGAAAAAGCCGAAACGTGTTATTCGATAATCAACCGTTTTCCTCCTCTTTTTTAAAATAGAAATTGATACCGAATAGGTTTTTTCTCACGACTTTCATCAGCGCTATTTATCACAAAACCTTTGTTATTGTCTGGAGACATTAGGCAATGACAAAGTTTAAGGACAATGACGGAAAATAATCTTAAATACCCATTCCAAATTGCTTTTCACCATTATTGTCCATAAATTGTTTAACATTACCACAAAAACAATTTAACAACGATAATATGAACCAACGTTACCTTTCACTTGATATTTTTCGGGGAATTACGATTGCAGGAATGATTATGGTCAATAATTCTGGGAATAGTAATTATACCTACGCACCGCTTCGGCACGCCCATTGGCACGGTTTCACGCCCACCGATTTGGTGTTTCCTTCTTTTATGTTTATTGTGGGCGTTGCCATGCGATTTTCGTTAAAACCCTTCAATTATCAACTCACACCTGATTTACGGAATAAAATCTTGAAAAGGACTGGACTTTTATTCTTAGTTAGTTACGTTATTTTTAATATTCCTTGGTATAATTTTGATATTTCCCATCTCCGTATTCTGAACGTTCTCCAACGAATTGCCTTAGCTTTTTGTTCAGTTTCATTCATCGTGCTGACGGTTGAGCGAAAATATTTGCCTTATTTGGCGGGCGGAATTTTGCTTTTGTATTGGGCAATTATGTGGTTTGTGGGCGATAGAGGCGTTGAATATGAATTACTATCCAATGCCGAAAGGAAATTTGATTTGTTGGTTTTAGGCCCAAATCATCTCTATCACGGTGAAGGCGTAGCATTTGACCCTGAAGGTATTTTGAGTACGCTTCCTGCTTTCGTAAATACGCTATTGGGCTATTTGACGGGCATTTACATTCAAGAAGCTAATGAAAATATTTTACCCAGAATCAAAAAAATGGCTCTTTATGGGTTAGGTTTAATAGTACTTGCTTTGATTTGGGACACAGTTTTTCCTATCAATAAAAAACTCTGGACGAGTAGTTTTGTGTTAATCACCGTTGGATTAGATTTGATTATTCTGTCGATTCTTGTATGGATTATTGATTTAAAAGGAAACACCAAATGGACGAAATTTTTCCATGTTTTTGGCATGAATTCAATTTTTGCTTACGGTATTTCGGAGGTTTTTGCTATCGTCTTTGGCTTAATTCCTGTAAAAGAAGGCGATGCAGAAATTGCGTTTTCTGATTGGCTTTACTGGCATCTTTTTCATCCCATTTTCGGAAATGCTAACGGGGCTTTGGCGTATGCAATTAGCTTTGTATTGCTTTGCTGGCTTTTCTCATGGATTTTATATCGGAAGAAGATATTTTTGAAGGTATGATTTTACCACCAAGACACAAAGACACCAAGATTTAAAATTTACTTTGAGTATTGGTGTCTTCGTAGCAATATTTAATTATCAAAATAAAAATCGGGATAAATCCATGAGATAAATTTATTTGGTTAAATAAAACCTGTTTAAACAAAAATCTCCCAAAAAAAAATTGAATACTTTGTATTTTTGTTAAAATAACAGACCAAATAATATTTGGAAATTTCGATGAAAAATAGATAAATTATCTCTTACAAGATTGCTCTGATGAAAAATACATTATCTTTGTGAGGTAAAAAAAATTTCAAAAATTTATGTTTTTAGATAGAATAAAGTCGAAAGAATCGGGCATATTATTGTACGGAATCACTCCACCGAAAGAACAAGTTGAACCTCAAAGAGTTATTGAAATTGCTGAAAAAACCTTAGCTCGTTTATATTCATTGGATATTGATGCCTTAGTTGTGTATGATGTTCAAGACGAATCTGCTCGCACCACTGAAGTAAGACCATTCCCTTTTTTGAATGCTCACGACCCTTTTGAATTTGCCAAAAACCATCTACATTCGCTTGAAATCCCTAAGATTATTTATAGACCCGCAGGAAAATTCACGAAAGAGGAACTGACTATTTGGGTTGATGATTTGGTTGCTCACGGGTTTTATCCCGTTTTTGTAGGTGTTCCAGCCCCAGATTTTATCCCAGTAACCACGTTGCCAGAAGCTTACGAAATTTGGCGCAAACATGAAGCGACTTCGGTTGTTGGAGCCGTTACGATTCCAGAACGCCATGCCGTTTTGAAGGATGAAGACCAACGAATTCTCGATAAAATGTCATCGGGCGTGAGTTATTTTATCTCGCAATGTGTTTTCAATGTGGAATATGCGAAAGAAGTTATTGACGCTTTATCTAAAACTTGTGCAGAGAAAAAAGCTGAATTACCAACTATTATTTTCACTTTAACTGCCTGTGGTTCACTGAAAACCTTACATTTTATGGAATGGTTAGGAATTCACATTCCAGAAGGATTGAAAGAGGAATTTAGAGCATCTGATAATATTTTGGAACGTTCAGTAGAGGTTTGTCTTTCTATTGCCGAAGAACTTATCAAATATTGTACTGAAAAAGGTGTTCCTTTTGGCTTTAATATTGAAAGTGTTGCCATTAGAAAAGACGAAATTGAAGCCTCTATTTTCTTGATAAATCGGATTGGAGAAATGTTGAAGGAGCAAGGAATTCGTAAGTAATAAATGAGTTGTTAGTTGGCAGTAAGCAAAACTATTGACACTTTATACGATTTCAATGACCGCTGACACTTATATCGTCAGTGGTTATTTTTTACTTTTCTTTCTATATTTTCTATCTTATCTACGTGGTTACAAATTCCTCCAAAGTAAAAACAAAAAAAGCACCACCCAAAGCATATCCACAAAATGCCAATAGAAAATTATTAGATTAATTTTTAGTTGATTAGGGGGATTTACTGAATATATAAACGACTCAATATAAGACATTCGTTTGAGGGCTTCCACGAAAATTTTTATCAAGAAAAATAACCCTAACACGATGTGGAGAATGTGTATGCCCGATAATAGATAAATAAATCCTCTTGCATTTCGAACTTGCGCAGTTGAATTTTGAGCAAAAATCTCCTTCCATCCCCATAATTGCATGACAATAAAAGCCAACCCCAATGACAAGGTAATTCCCATCAATATTCGATAATTCAAATACTTATCTTGCTTAAAATTCATATTTGCCAAGTGCAAAGTGAGGCTACTAATCATTATTACGAGCGTACTGATCCAGAAGATTTGGGGAATCTGAATTTTCTCGAAACCCGCCTCTGGGCGTTCACGAGCGAGATAGGTTGCCATTAATCCAAAAAACATCAATCCACTTCCGAAGATTGCCATTTGGAGCATAAATTTAAAGGGTTCTCTGCGTTCCATAAAGTGTACCACGATTCTCCAGAATCGCAAATGAATTTAGTACGATTCTGGAGAATCGTTTTACATTTTTCCTTGCCAAACAGTATACTCAGCAAAGGTTTGTCTCAAATCAATTTCTTCTTCAAAAATCCCAAAAACCGTTGAACCCGAACCCGTCATACTTGCGTAAGCTGCCCCGTGGGTATAAAGTTGTTCTTTGATGGTCGAAATGGCTGGATATTTTGACAAAAGATGGTTTTCAAAATCATTTTTTACGATATCAACCCATTGATTAACAGGATTTTGTAAGATTTCTTTCAAATTAATGTCAGATTTCATAGGTTTCACACCCGAATAGGCTTCTGACGTTGAAATATGGATATTTGGGTTTACTAAAACGATAAATTTACCTGATAAATTCAAGGATATTTCTAAAAACTCATCTCCTTTCCCAACGCAATATTTGGGAAGATTTTGGATAAAAAAAGCACAATCACTACCCAACTTTCGGGCATAATTTTCCATTTGTTCCGTTGTAAGATGTAACTCGAAAAGGTCGTTTAGGGTTTTGATGGTAAAAGCACAATCTGCCGATCCTCCGCCCAATCCCGCCCCAATCGGTACAACTTTATGGAGATGAATCATCACGGGAGGAATATTAAAGTCCTGTTTTACAAGATGATAGGCTTTTAAACACAGATTCGTTTCTGGATTTCCAGGAATTGGAATTCCTGTACTTTTAAAAGAAAGTTTTTCAGCGGGCAGAATCTCCAAAACATCGCACCAGCCCACTGGATAAAAGCAAGATTCAAGATTGTGAAAACCATCAGCCCGTTTTTCGGTAATGTGAAGACCAATATTTATTTTAGCGTTTGGGAAGGTTACCATTGAAAATTTTTAATTTATTGTAAATTTAGAAGGGAATAGTGGGTTTGGCAAATTATTGAAACAGTCAATAATACAACTATTGCTTGATTTTACGGAAAATAAACCCTAAAATTGTGTAAAGAAAAAGACGATGACAGCAGTTGTAGAAAATATAATTGAACCAGAAAAATCATCCATTCCTTCTTCATTAATATACGAAGAAATGGATGGAGTTCCTGTGTATTATCGTGGATATCGGGATGTATTGTCAGGTAAAAAAACGTTGGAAGAAATTATGTCTTGTAGCTCACTTCAAGCAGTTTTAGTTAGTTTAATCAATTATTTTTTAGGCAGTAAAATAGACCGTAAAAAATATATTATTGCTACGAATGAGTCGGGATTGCATTTGGCAAAAGGCAATAATTTAGCCAATGATATTGCTATTTTCAAAAAAGAAAACCTAAAATTAGATAACCATTTTTTTAAAATCGCTCCCAAAATAGTAGTCGAGGTAGATATAAAAGCCGAGGTAGAAGAATATCCTGCCAGAGAGGCTGATTATATTTTTGAAAAATCACAAAAATTGATTGAATTCGGCGTTGAAAAAGTCATCTGGATAACTACTCAATCTCATAAAATATTTATCGCCACTCCTTCCGACACTTGGCTTGTGATGGATTGGAATAAAGATGTTGAAGTAATGGATGGCGTAATTATGAATGTAAAAAAGATATTAGACGAAGAAGAAATTAGTTACTAACTAATTCTCGCCCAGTTGCTTTCATTGGCTCTTTTTCTATCTACCTGCTCCTTAATCATCAGATTTTTAGGTAGTTCTAAATTACCATCTTCTTCCAAAATTTCGGTCGCACATTCTCTGGCAACTTTCAGAATTTCTCCGTCTTTTGCCAAATCGGCAATCAATAAATCAATCACTCCGCTTTGTTGCGTTCCTGATAAATCGCCTGGCCCACGAAGTTGCAAATCGACATCGGCAATCTCAAAACCGTCCGTTGTTCTCACCATCGTATCTATTCTGACTCTGGTATCTTTGGATAATTTTACGTCCGTCATCAGAATGCAATAACTCTGGTCTGCTCCACGCCCCACCCGTCCACGCAACTGGTGAAGTTGGGAAAGTCCAAAACGTTCGGCACTTTCAATGACCATTACAGAGGCATTCGGAACGTTTACGCCTACTTCAATCACGGTGGTTGCTACCAAAATTTGTGTTTCTTTTTTAATGAATCGTTGCATCTCAAAATCCTTATCGGCAGGTTTCATTTTCCCGTGAACAATGCCAATCTGAAATTCAGGAAATGCCCTTGCCATGCTCTCAAAGCCATCAGTCAAGAATTTATAGTCTAATTTTTCGGATTCTTCAATTAATGGATATACCACATAAATCTGTAATCCTTTATTAATTTCATCCCGCATAAACCCAAAAACATTCAGTCGGTGGGAGTCATAGCGATGAACGGTTTTAATAGGTTTTCGTCCTTTGGGTAATTCATTAATAATGGAAATGTCTAAATCACCGTAAAGCGTCATTGCCAACGTTCTGGGAATTGGTGTGGCGGTCATTACCAAAATATGGGGGTGAATATACTTATTTTTCTCCCATAATTTTGCCCGTTGAGCCACACCAAAACGGTGTTGTTCGTCAATAACGGCTAATCCTAAATTTTGAAATTGAACGGTATCTTCCAAAAGGGCGTGCGTACCTACGATTATTTTTAATGCTCCATTTCTAAGTCCTTCATGAATAACTTCTCGCTGTTTTTTACGAACCGAACCCGTTAATTTTTGGATGGTAATTCCCAATAAATCAGCATAAATTTTTAGTCCGTCATAATGTTGTTGGGCCAAAATTTCGGTGGGAGCCATGATGCAAGCTTGAGCTTTATTGTCAATCGCCAAAAGCATACAAATAAATGCCACAATGGTCTTACCCGAACCCACATCTCCTTGCAACAATCGGTTCATTTGCTTGCCCGATTTCATGTCTTCAAAAATCTCTCGAATCACTTTCTTTTGGGCATTTGTGAGTTCAAAAGGGAGATGATTTCTATAAAAATCGGTTACCAAAACGGCACTCGTAAAAACCTGTCCACTGTAATCAACTCTGCGTAAAAGTTTCTGTTTTATCAGTCGTAATTGATTATAAAACAGCTCTTCGAACTTCAAACGGCGTTTTGCTTGATGCAACCACGCTTCCGATTGCGGGAGATGAATATTATAAACGGCATCTCGTTTGGAGACTAATCGGTATTTTTGGGTAAGATTTTCGGGTAAAGTTTCGGGTATATGGGTGTAGGCTTGCTCAAGCAGATAACGTTGCATATTGGCAATCACCTTCGAGTCCACGTAACGTTTACGAAGTTTCTCAGTTAAGCCATAAACGGGCTGAAAATAGCCCCCTTTTTCATTATCAGGATTGAGCAATTCCATTTCTGGATGTTGCATTTGCGGACGACCATTAAAGAAGGCTGGTTTTCCGTAAATTACATATTCTGCTCCCGCTCTAAGATTTTTCTCCAAGAAGCTAACCCCTTGAAACCAAACGAGTTCCATCGTTCCAGAGCCATCCGAAAATTGTCCAGTAAGTCTTGCTTTATGCCCCTCTCCTATTTTCTCCACAAAGCGTAATCGCCCTTTTATTTGGGCAGAATCCATGCCTTCATAGAGTTCAGAAACTTGATGAAATTTGGTGCGGTCTTCGTATCTGAAAGGGTAATATTGAATTAAATCACCGTAATTAAAAATCTGTAATTCAGTATTCAATAATAAAGCCCTCGACGTGCCAACGCCTTTGAGGTATTCTACTCTTGTATCGAAAAAATTGGGTTGCATATTTTTAGGGATTAGGGGCTTGGGATTAGGTTTTTTGACCCATAAATTCCAAAAACTCCTAAACGATTTTCTAAACAATTTAAACAATTTTGTGAAAATACCACTTTTTACGTAAATTAGTATTCAACCAATCCACCCTTACTACTATAAATTTTCTGTTATTTATTAAAAAAATGTTCAATTTCTTATACTAAAGGAATTAAGTATCTGTTAATCAATAACATAATTCTTAGCTACATAATATACACTTCCATTAAAATTTTATATTATTTTCTATGTTTGTTTTAGGAATAATCGGTCAGTTTTTAATCCAGAAGTCATGTCTAAATTTTACCGTTTTATATTATTTTCTATTTTAATTATTACCAGTTTATCAGTTCGAGCCAACCATATTTTGGGGGGTAATTTTGAATTGAATAATACTGGTACAAACGGCTATTATGAATTAAAGCTGAACCTATTTTTCGATAAAGCTACTCGACAAGTTAATGTATCGGATAATAACTATGCCGTTGCTATTTTTCAGAAAAGTAACAATAAATTAATGAAGGCTTTGACCTTGAGTACTTATGAACCACAAGGTACACCATTTGTTTTTACAAACGAAAAATGTGCTACCAGTCAAGGACTAAATATTGCCGTTATTTCCTATGTTCAAAACATTTATCTTGACCCAGACTCATATAAAGACCCACAAGGTTATTACATTGTATGGGATAGATGTTGTAGAAATGTTGCCAGTAATATTACCAATTCCGCTGGGTCTGGTATGCTATTCTACCTTGAATTTCCTCCTCTTAAAAATACTACGGGTGCGGAATTCAAGAACTCTTCTCCTCAATTTAGCACACCTAATGGTGAATATATTTGTAAAGGACAGCCTTTTAGATTTGACAATTCAGCTTCAGATATAGATGGCGACCAATTACGTTATTCGTTTGTTACCCCACTTAACGGATATAGTAGCTCTTCCACGCCCGTTCCAAGTCCTGTTGGTTCATCCAATTATCCTCTCATTAGTTGGGTTGGAGGTTATAGTGCCAATACAGCGATTCCCAGTAATCCTGCTATGACTATTGATGTTAATGGAATTATCTCGGTCAATTCTGACCAATTGGGACTTTACGTCTTTTCGGTATTGGTGGAAGAATTGCGCAATGGGGTAGTTATTGGACGTGTTCGGCGAGATTTTCAATTGAAAGTAATTGATTGTCAAGCCCCTCCAGTTGCTCCAATCGTTTTTAAGGAATTAGACCCATTACCAACTCAATTATCCAAAATTGACATTTGCGAGTTTGGATTTATAGAAATTGCCACTAAAAATGACCCCAATTATCAGTATCAATGGCAAAAAGACAATGGTAATATTATGGATGCCGATAGTTATAAACTGAAAGTAACAGAAGCGGGAGAATATACCGTTGTGATTAGTTATAAACAAGGTTGTAGTGGTTCAGCAACTTCTGGAAAAACGATTGTTGCTATTCAGCCTGGTGTTAAATTTGAAGTTTCCCCGAATACCGCAAAAGTGTGTGAAACACCCACAGGCATTGCCTTACAAGTGCAGCAAGTGGGTGGAGGAACATTCAATGCTGGCAATTATTTGTACCTCTGGACACGTGATATAACTGACACCATAACCGTCAGAAATGTGTTCATTCAAGCCAAAAAAACGGGAAAATATAATGTTAGAATGACGCAATTAACAGGGTTTTGTCAGTATGATTTAACATCAGATGTTACGATTAATCCTTTACCAGAAGCAATTATTACCAATTTAACGGGCAAAAAAGTTATCTGCGAAGGTGATTCAATTCCATTAAATGCAAGTGTAAGTTCGGGTAATCAATACGAATGGTTTCAAGAAGGCGTATCCGTTCAAAAAAGTGCAAATTCACGATTTCCAGTCTTGAAAACGGGTATTTATAAAGTGGAAATCACCGATGGGAATACTTGCAAAAAGATGTCGGATACCTTGAAATTGAAAGTAAATCCACTTACGCCCGTAAAGTTTGACACCATTTATCCAACCTGTGGAACGGGCGGAAATAGGATTAATTTACCGCCTTACGTTCAACCTTATGATGCCGTGAAAGGTGTATTTTCGGGGAGAGGAGTTGCTGGAACGGTCTATACGCCTTTATTGGCAGGTTTTGGCCCTTCACCGATTACGTATATTTACACCAATGAGTTTGGCTGTGATACCAAAGCATCTCGAATTGCATTCGTGGACTTAACGCCAAAAGTACGTTTGGGCAATGATATTACCCTTTTTAAGGGCGATACCGTTACCATAAAAAGCAGTGTGTCTGGAAGTTATAAAAATGATTTAATCCTAAGTTGGTCTCCTTCCGAGGGATTGAACAGTAGCACGGTGGGTCGTCCCGTAGCTTCTCCGAGTGCCACTACCCAATATATTTTGAGCGCTAAATCATTATCCAGTAATTGCACGAATCAAGATACGATTTTGGTAACGGTTAAGACAAAAATCCAAATTCCAACGGGTTTTACCCCAAATGATGATAACATAAACGAAACGTGGATTTTGGAAGGAATTGAAGATTATCCCAATGCTGAAGTCAAGATTTTTAATCGTTGGGGAGGAGAAATTTTTGCGACTAAAAATTATCAGAATAATCCTTTTAATGGTAAAAAAGACAATTCTACTTTACCGATGGGAACGTATTATTACGTCATCAAAACGGGCGATGATGTGCCTACGCTCACGGGATATGTGACGCTTGTGCGAGGGGGGCAATAAGCAAAATAACGGGTGTCAACCCGTTGTTTTGTTGGGTTAGCATATCATTATTTCATCCAATAATCCACCACAAAAACCTTCTCCATGTGTGGCTTCAAAACCGTCTGAAAGTCTTTATGGGCTTGATGTTGTTGATAATCCGCAGCATCTTTTTCTGTTTTAAAACTCAAAATAAAACAATGCGTAAAACCTTGATCGAAGTGTTCTTGACTCATATTTACGCCCCATTCAAAAGCCGCAATTTGAGGCACTTTTCCGTATAACGCCGCAAAAGTTTTAGCCACTTTCTCCACAGCTTCGGGCGAAGAAGTATCCTTAAATTTGAAAATCACCACGTGACGAAGTAATTTCTGATTATGCTTTTTCTGAGCAAACGTAGCGAAACTCATCGCTAATAATAAACTAACTAAAATAGTGATTTTCATAAGATTTGATTTGTAGTTTAAAATAAGTCCATTGGATTATCCACGACTCTGTAATTTTCGTTAAAATTGTCTATCAAAATCATATCTTCTTGACTGATTTGAAAATCGAAAATATCAAAATTTTCCTTCAAACGAGCCAAATTAGACGATTTTGGAATGGCTGAAATGCCTTTTTGCAAAATCCATCTTAGGATAATTTGGGCGGAAGTTTTCTGATATTTATGCGCCAATGCCAAAAGTTTTAAGTCAGTCATTCGTTCTCCACGCACCAAAGGCGTGTAGGCTTGCAACTGAATTTGTTTGGCTTCGCAGTAATTCAATAAATCTTTCAGATACAAATATGGACTGAATTCCACCTGATTTAGCGCAGGCGTAATGTTTCCGTAAGTTGCCAATTCGTCCAAAAAAGGAATCAAATAATTAGCCACGCCAATGGCTTTTACCCGACCATCCGCATAGAGTTTTTCAAGAGCCAACCATGTGTCTTTGCGAGTGGATTTAAGGGGCCAATGAATCAAGTATAAATCTATGTATTGGCAATTTAGTTTCCGTTGACTTTCATCAAAAGCTCGCAACGTTTTGTCGTAACCTTGTTCATAATCGTGAATTTTGGTGGTAATGAAAAGCTCATTTCTCACAATTCCACCTTGTCGGACGGCATTACCAATTTCGATTTCATTTTTATACATGGCTGCCGTGTCGATGAGGCGATAGCCAATCTCCAAAGCCCAAGAAACTGCTTGTTCAGCTTCTTGATTGTACATATCATATACGCCAAGCCCCAACAAAGGCATCTTGGCCTTTGTATTTAACGTAGTATAAAGCTGATTTTCTACCATTTTTCAAGTCCTAATAGTTTTTTTCCTAAATCACTTAACTCGGCGGTTTCATACTTTGTTTGCTCCCAATTTCGAGGGTCGCCAGGGAAGGCATAACCTTCGGGAGCAATACGATTTTTCCAAGAATTTATCCGCCATTCACGCATAGAATCATTGTTTTCTTCGGCAGGCATCATCGAAATATATTGAGCCATTCTTACTTTATCCTCGGAATTATTCGGACGAATTCCGTGCGGCGTTGAGCTGTTGAATATTAGTAAATCACCCGCTTCTAATTTCACTCGGTCATATTTTCCTTCAAATGCCGTAGTATCAGGCTTGAAACGATTACGGTCTTCGGGTTGCGTTAATTTCCACGTATCGTAAGTTCTAAATAATTCAGGGATACACTGAAAACCACCCATATTTTCATCCGCTTGGTCGGCAAGTGCCAAAACGCCTTGCACATTTTGCGGTTTGGTTTCGGGGTCATAATCCCAGTGAATGAATCCTTTATATTCAAATCCTGGGCGGATTGGAAAGTTTAAATTAGCTCGATCAATCGTCACCCACAGTTTTTCAGTTCCCCAAACATCCGAAAAAGCATCGTGTACTCGCTCCATTTGACGATTATTCCACAAATGCTGATTATTATAAACTTCCACCATGCCCGTATTAGTTAATTCTTTCATCAACATCTCCGCCCGTGGTTGGGTGTACCACGTTGATTGGTCATTGGGGTCTTTTTCTTCAAATTCCCACAGGAAATTTGCCGTTTGCAAAGCCTGTTCTCTGGGAACGGCATTTTTAATAATTACGTAACCATTTTCTACCCAAAAAGCCCAATCGGCTTCACTCAAAACCTTCAAAGGTTTACCATTCGAGCGGTCGTTGAGTTTGATATGACTACTCGTTGCGGTAGAAGGATTGCCTGGAATATCCTTATGATTGGCATTCGGCATCATTGTGGCAGCCATTGTTGTGGGAGCCGTTGCTGTTGGGGTCATTGTCGGCACCATTGTATTTTCATTCAATTCCATGATAATTTATATTTTTGTTTGAAATAATGATACAAATTTATATGATTTTGAAATGTGAATGTTAGCACAATTATTACCTATTTTTGAACAATATTGATATATAATGACTTTTTTTATAAAATTATTGTAAAAATAAGTAGCTTTATACTTGAATTACGGATAATCTTGTCTATAGTTAAGGAGTATCCAATTAATAAAATACGCTTATTGCCGTTCAACTTCCCGAAAGTTTAAACCCACAATGGATATTGTTTCGGGAAGTTCCTCCAAATAAAGGATTATTTTTTACAATTTTCTTAAAATAAAATGGACAAGGCTGTCTATATTACATGATGGAAATGCAATTTGAAGAAATAAAACCCGATACCGAAAGCTCCTTCAATTTAATGGTCAATCCAAAATTGAGCGATTTTTTCTATTGGCATTTTCATCCAGAATTGGAGTTGGTTTATATTGAAGGAACGAACGGAACTCGTCACGTGGGTGATCATATTTCGCAATATGAAGAAAGCGACTTGGTTTTTATTGGCTCAAATATACCGCATCTCAATTTTGATTATGGCGTAAAAACGGATTACGAAGAGATTGTTGTACATATAAGGCAAGATTTTTTGGGGAATGCTTTTGTTAATACGCCCGAGTTATCGAAGATTAATCAGCTTTTTGAAAATGCAAAATTGGGAATCGCATTCAGTCGTGAAACGAAAAATAAATTGGCTGAACGTTTAATACAATTGCCTTTACTGACTCATTTTGAGCAGTTTTTAGAAATCTTGAGTATTTTTCAAATTTTAGCAAATGATAAGAACGTAGAATTATTGCACGCTAATTCCTTTGAAAATCAATATACTAAAAAGGACCAACAACGCATGAAACGGCTTTATCAATTCATCGATGAAAACTATGAACGAAAAATTGATATTCGAGAGGTAGCCAATTTAAGTAGTTTATCGGAACCTGCTTTTTGTCGTTATTTCAAAAAAATGACTCGCCTCACTTTTACCGAATTTTTAAATCATTACAGAATCAATAAAGCCAAAAAGTTTTTGTTGTTGGATAAAAATATTACCGAAACTTGCTATGCATGCGGTTTTGAAAGCATTTCTTATTTCAATCGAACTTTTAAGAAAATCACGAACGAAAATCCTTTGGCTTTTAAAAAGCAGCATTTGGGGATATAAGCTTTCCAAGCTTAAAATAAAAAAAAGGGAGAAATAGCAAATGCCGTTTCTCCCTTAAAATTTATACTAAAATTTATCTATTCAGCCGTTGCATATTCCTCAATCGAAATACAACTACATACTAAATTTCTATCACCGTAAGCGGAATCAATTCTTGAAACGGTTGGCCAGAATTTGCTTGCTTTCGTGTATGGCAATGGGAAAACTGCTTTTTCACGAGTGTATGGTCTGTTCCAATTTTCTACTAAAACTACTGCTTGAGTGTGTGGAGCGTGTTTTAAAACGTTATTTGCTTTGTCGGCATTGCCTTCTTCAATCTCACGAATTTCTTCACGAATACCAATCATAGCATCACAAAAACGGTCTAATTCTGCTTTTGATTCTGATTCGGTTGGTTCAATCATCAACGTGCCTGCCACTGGAAAAGAAAGCGTTGGCGCATGAAAACCATAATCCATCAAGCGTTTGGCAATATCTTCCGCTTCAACACCCGCTGACATTTTGAATGGACGACAATCTAAAATCATCTCGTGAGCGCAACGTCCTTCAGAGCCTGTGTAAAGTACAGGATAATAACCTGCCAAACGTGCTTTGATGTAATTAGCATTTAAAATTGCCGTTTCAGTAGCACGGGTTAATCCGTCTCCACCCATCATCGCAATGTACGCATACGAAATGGTTAGGATAGAAGCTGAGCCATAAGGGGCTGCCGAAACTGCTGAAATACCTTGGTTTCCACCCACTTTTGCAACCACCGAGTGACTTGGCAAAAATGGTGCTAATTGCTTAGCAACGCCAATGGGTCCCATACCAGGGCCTCCGCCACCGTGAGGAATACAGAAGGTTTTGTGTAAATTTAAGTGACAAACATCGGCACCGATTGTGGCGGGCGAAGTTAAACCTACTTGGGCATTCATGTTGGCACCATCCATGTAAACTTGTCCACCATGTTGATGAATCATGGCACAAATTTCAATGATAGATTCTTCAAAAACCCCGTGCGTTGAAGGATACGTAACCATTAAACACGACAAATTAGCAGCGTGCAATTCGGCTTTTTCTCTTAAATCATCCAAATCAATATTTCCATCTTCATCGCATTTTGTAACCACTACTTTCATTCCTGCCATCACTGCCGAAGCAGGATTTGTACCGTGTGCCGACGAAGGAATTAACGCAATATTACGATGGGCATCTCCTCTTGATTCGTGATAAGCCCGAATTACCATCAAACCTGTATATTCACCTTGAGCACCCGAATTTGGTTGGAAAGACATGGCCGAAAATCTCGTGATTTCACAAAGCCAATCGTTCAATTCTTCAATCATGGCGGAGTATCCCTGCACTTGATTTTTGGGAGCGAATGGATGAACATTACCAAATTCTGCCCAAGTTACTGGAATCATTTCGGTAGTAGCATTCAATTTCATCGTGCAAGAACCTAAAGCAATCATGGAATGAACCATGGATAAATCTTTATTTTCTAATTGTTTTAAATACCTAAGCATCTCATGTTCAGAGTGATAGCTATTAAAAACTGGATGCGTAAGATAATCAGTATTACGTTTCAATGATTCCGGAAAAGCGTAATCTACTTGGTCGAAAAGTGTATTTAGTTCAACTTCCGATGTTCCGATTTTCTCAAAAACGGATATAATATTCTGAACGTCTTGTAACGTACAAGTTTCGTCCATTGAAATTCCGATATATTTATAATCTTCGTAATAACGGAAATTGATTTCACTGGCAAGCGCCTCTTTTTTAAGAAAAGTTTCGTTTTCTCCCACGTTTACTTTAATAGTATCAAAGTAAGCACTGGTTTCAATTTTATAACCTAATTTTTCTAACGCTAAAGTCGTCAATTTTGTCAATCCGTGTACACGTTCAGCAATGGCTTTCAAGCCTTCTGGGCCGTGATAAACCGCATAAGCTGCTGCCATTACCGACAATAAAACTTGAGCGGTACAGATATTTGAAGTGGCTTTTTCACGGCGAATATGTTGCTCACGAGTTTGCAAAGCCATACGCAAGGCACGATTCCCTTCTGCATCAATGGATACCCCAATAATACGTCCCGGAAGATGGCGTTTGAATTCGTCTTTCGTACCAAAAAATGCCGCATGAGGGCCTCCAAAACCCATCGGAACACCAAATCTTTGTGAAGTTCCAACCACAACATCGGCACCCATTTCGCCAGGCGATTTCAATAAAGTCAGGGCCAATAAATCAGAAGCTACCACCACGTAAATTCCTAATTCGTGGGCAGTTTCGATAAGGCTGGTATAATCAAAAATTTGTCCATCCGAAGCCGGATATTGCACAATCATTCCGTAGATTCCTTCGTGAGTTAAATTAACTTTTCGGTGGTCACCTACCACAATATCAATGCCCAGTGGCATGGCACGAGTCTTTAATAAATCAATTGTTTGTGGGTGACAAAGTTCAGATACAAAGAATGTTTCAGCATTTTTCTTAGTGCCTTTTCTTTGTCCGTAAAGCATCGTCATTGCCTCGGCAGCCGCTGTTCCTTCATCCAAAAGTGAGGCATTGGCAATTTCCATACCCGTCAAATCAAGCACCATTGTTTGATAATTCAACAACATTTCCAAACGACCTTGGGCAATTTCGGCTTGGTAGGGCGTGTAGGCAGTGTACCAAGCTGGATTTTCGAGAATATTTCTAAGAATTACCGTTGGCGTGTGCGTATCGTAATAACCCATGCCAATGTGTGATTTATACGTTTCGTTCATCTCCGCCATTTTCTTGAAATCTCTTAGGAATTGAGCTTCAGATTTTGCCGCTGGCAAGTTCAACGATTTACGTAGATGAATAGACTGCGGAATGGTTTGATTGATGAGTGTTTCGATAGAATCAACCCCGATGGTTTCGAGCATTGCCTTGCGATCGGCTACATTAGAATTATTGTGGCGATTCTCAAATTTTTCTTGATACTGAAAGTTTATCTTCATTTTGGGAGAAAGAATGGTCTTTATTTAATAAAATCTTAACACAAATTTACGGAGAAATAGTTTGTAAATTATCACATTAACAGGACGTTAAATAAAATTGTTCAGAAGAAGACAGGAAGGTTTTTGAGTACTAATTTATCTTAAAATTGTACAATTAAATGCCAAACAGCATTAGTTCTATATCCTTGTTAGACAACCGAACCATTTTTTCAAATTGTAATCCAATCTTTTTGATTAGTGCAATGGATACCACATTTTCAGGGTTGACAATGGCAACTATTCGCTTGATTTTAAGGTCATTAAGGGCATAATCCAGCATGGCAGTGGCGGCTTCATAACCGTAGCCCTTCCCAATAAATTGTGGCAAGAAACCAAATCCAATATCAATGTCATCCAAACCTTCCCGCTTCACAATCCCACAAATTCCAAGAGATTCGTTGGTTTCTTTGATAACAACTACGTAAAAACCGAACCCGTACTCCCGATAACTTCGAATGTTTCCATTGAGTAAATACTGTCCTGCCTCTTCAATGGTTCTTACATTTCTATCGCCAATAAATCGTAGCCATGCGGGCGTATTCAGCAATTCGAGCATAAAAGCCGCATCATCAAGCGTGAATTTTCGGAGGATTAATCTTTCTGTTTCTATTACTATTTCCATGTTTCACTAAAATTTCACTTCGTCACCAATCTTAATTTTCCCTTCTTCAATCACCCGACAAATTATTCCCCCGTGTCCACGCATGGCATTAAAACCGCCCTTGCCAAGGTTTTCTTCCATTCTACTACACGGAAAACAGAAACCCGTCATTTCTAAGATTGCGTCACCAATTTTGAATTGTTTATCCTTCAACGCATTCAGATTAATTCCCTGCACTACGATATTTCTCCGAATTAGGGCGGGGTCAATAGTTGACTTGCCCAAAAAGGAAGCAACGGCTTTGATATGTTCGGCTTGAATCAGGGTAACTTGACGTTTATTATTGGTATTTCCTTTATTGGCACGGTCGTTAGTAAGTCCACCGATATTGGCAAAAGTCTCGTCTAAAACCTCCATCGGTTGCCGAGTTTGCGGACGAATACCAATCCAAACAACTTTGCCCGACTGAGGAAAATTGCCAAATAAATCCTTGAAGGCAGTTTCTGAGTTTGATGTTAACATTTTTTGGTAATTTACTTGTTGATTGTGTTTCACGTGTTTTCTTTGTCACCAAAGACAACAATATGGTGGAACAGTTTTTTTTACAAATTTGCAATGAGTAGTATTAAAACGACACATTAGGCATTCGAAAATTAAGGACAATTTTATGGAAAAGGAAATTGATGAATTAAGAGAAGGATATTATTATTTGCAATTATTAATATCAAACCCGCAGCAAGCAGATTTTCAAGTTAAATATGTGTTTAAATATTGTTTTTTGGCATTTTATATGGCTTTCTTGATGCTAATTTTGGGGTTATACTTTGAGAATAACCACTACAAAGTTCCTATTTCTTTGCGGCGTAATCCTTTCACTTTGGGAATTCCCTTTGGTATTCTCTTTTTTGGTAGCTACAACTTAATTTTTAATCCTCTTTTTAAAAAAAACGATGCAGAAAGAGTTGAATACGAATTTAGAGAAAGAATTACGAAAACCTCGTATCATTAAATTCTTACTTTACTTTTTAGCTTCCCTTTTATCAATGCCTGCTGTAATGGCTTTATTTATTTACAAAATTATATAAACCTTAAATTTATACTGTTCAGAAAGGAAGTTTTGATTTAGATGCATATCTACACCAAAACCTCCTTCCCCACCAACAAAATCTCCTCCACAAATTCTCTTGAATTACTTAATCTTGGTACTTTGTGTTGTCCGCCCAATTTTCCCCGATTTCGCATCCACGTGTAGAAAGTATCATGAGGTACAACGTTGATTTTGGGTGCTTTCAACACCATATCTTTGTAGCGTTTAGCATCATAATCTGAATTAATTTCTCGAAGGGTTTCATCCAAAACTTTATTGAAAACTTCTTGATTATCAGGATCTTGCGAAAATTCTATAATCCATTCGTGACAACCTTGTTGGCGGTCATTTATATACACAGGTCCAGCCGTATAGTCACTCAGGATTGCTCCCGTAGCCTCGCAAGCACGGGTAATGGCACGCTCGGCATTTTCAATAATAAGTTCTTCGCCAAAGGCATTGATGAAGTGTTTTGTCCGTCCCGAAATCTTGATTCTGTACGGATATTTTGAGGTAAATTTTACGGTATCGCCAATTTTATAACGCCACAATCCCGCATTGGTCGAAATCATCACGGCGTAATTTTTATGTAATTCTACTTCATCCAAAGTCAAAGTTTTGGGGTTTTCGTTCTCAATTTCTTCCATCGGAATAAATTCGTAGAAAATACCGTAATCCAACATCAACAGCATTTCGTCGGGGCGAGAAAAATCATCTTGCACCCCAAAAAATCCTTCGGAAGCATTATAAATTTCAAGATAACTTACTGAATTTGAAGGAAATATACTTTTATGGAACATCTCACGGTAAGGTTGAAACGCCACCGCCCCGTGAATAAAAAATTCAAAATTTGGCCAAACTTCGAGGATGTTATTTTTGCCGGTAATCTCCAAAACTTTCTCAACCAACACTAAAGTCCAAGTCGGAACACCCAAGATACTTGTTACATTTTCTTGAGAAGTAATTTCTGCCATTTTCTGGATTTTCTCTTCCCAAACATCCATCAAAGCCACATCCAACGATGGTGTGCGGATTAATTGCGCCCAAATTGGCAAATTTTTCATCACCACCGCCGACACATCTCCCAATAAACTTCTGGTATTCAACTGGTTAGATTGCAAACTACCTCCTATCGACAAGCCTTTTCCAGAAAAAACTTCGGTATCGGGCTTATTTTCAACCAAGAGCGTCATCATGTCTTTTCCGCCCATAAAATGACATTCATCAAGCGATTCTTTGGAGACGGGAATAAACTTAGAACGAGCATTTGTCGTGCCAGAAGATTTAGAAAAAAACTGAATTTCGGAGTGCCAAAGGACGTTTTGTTCGCCCCGCATCATGCGTTCTATGTAAGGAAAAAGGCTTTCGTAATTGGAGATAGGCACACGTTCTTGGAAGTCTTTAATAGAACTAATTGACTGATAATCAAAACGTTTACCCCATTCGGTATTTTTGGCAGATTGGATTAAATTCCAAAACATTTGCTCCTGTGTTTCCATGGGTCGTTCCATAAACGACTGGATTCGGGGCAAGCGTCTTTTCATCAGCCAAGCAATTGTTTCGTTGAGGATATCCATGTGGGTTTCGAGTGAATAATGAACAATTAAGAATTAATAGTTGGTGTTTATAGTTTCTTAATAGAAGATTTTTTATCCACTATTATCTATTTTCTATCAATTGTACACTAATTACAAACATACAAGAATTTATCGAATGTAACAACAACAAACAGCCATCATTCTTGCGAAAACACCCCAAAGCATTGCTTTAAATTCCTTATCTTTGCAGTCCAAATTTTTAATATGATGATTTCAAAAACATACGCTCCACAAGACATTGAAGCCAAATGGTATCAATACTGGCTTGATAATAAACATTTTGCGTCGAAACCGAACCCTGACAAGGAACCTTACTCAATAGTCATTCCTCCGCCAAACGTTACGGGCGTGCTTCACATGGGACATATGTTGAACAATACCATCCAAGACGTGCTGATTCGTAAAGCTCGTATGGAAGGTAAAGAGGCTTGTTGGGTGCCTGGAACTGACCATGCGTCTATCGCAACGGAAGCAAAAGTCGTGGCGATGTTGAAAGAAAGAGGTATTGAGAAAAAGGATATTTCTCGTGAAGAGTTCTTGAAATATGCGCACGAATGGAAAGATAAATACGGCGGAATTATCCTTGGACAATTACAAAAAATCGGAGCTTCGTGCGATTGGGACAGAACTCGTTTCACGATGGAACCATCTTTGTATGAGGCAGTTATAGACACTTTTGTTCGTCTTTACAA